>DCKN01000069.1 GCA_002320385.1 Proteobacteria bacterium UBA1673 | reverse complement strand
TAACCGGGGTATCAAATACCATTGCTGCTTGTAGTACTTTGCAACATTAAATGATGAGCTGTTGTTAACCAGAGAGTTATAATAGGAGCCATCATCAATCTTGGACTTTGAGGTGATGTGATATGGTGTCCTATCAACAATCCATTCATAGTTATCAACTACCATGGCATTTGAATCAGTAAAACATATGAAATCTGAATCAAGGGTTTGTGGAACAAATTTGCGACAGGATGCTTCGTATCCACCATAAACAGCAGTAATAAAAGCGACCTTAGGCTTTTTAGGCTCGATTGTAGGACTATTACCGTGAGAGCTGGAGAAAAATACACAACAATGCATGTATACTAAAAATAAATATTGAAAATTACGAAAGGATAGTGACATAAAGTAGCAATAAAAAGAAAACAATAACAATCTTTAGAGCATATTGCAATGAGTTAAAAATCGATCGGCAACCATGTCCCACAGCCCCAAGATAACAATGTCTGGCCATGATCTACGCTTGCACAGGGACTCGTGCATTACAATCGGCGTTAACTGGCTCACCTTTTGAAGTCGGAATGCAGTCAGACGGTTTTTAGTCATTGCTATGACTAAACAGACCTTACGTTTTGAAATATCACCGTTAATAACACACCAGGCACCATACTTCAATTAGCCGCACAGTTAATTAGTACTGGTTAGCTTCGCACATTTCAATGCACCCACATCTAGGTATCGACGTCGTTGCCCGTTAAGTGCATCCAGCGCGTCTTATAACTGATCTGCTGTTTCTGCCAAAAATTGACTGACACCTTTAGGACTTGCTTGAAAGCCCGCATGACCCTCTTGCCAGCCAGCCTGACAAACCTCACCGTGCTTATCTGTGTATTGAAGCGCCTGTACAGTGCGTACGAGCTCGTCAATGTTACGCCCTACTGGTAGATCATTAACGTGTTTGACTCGAATCTTTTTGTTTGTGTCAATGATGATGCTTGCACGGTAAGCGACGAATGCTTCATTGTGCTCAACGCCATATGCCTGGCAGATTGCATGACTAACATCGGCTGCCATTGTGTAGTCTACTGGCCCAATTCCGCCATCGTTGATCGCTGTATCGCGCCATTTTAAATGCGTAAACTGAGAATCAATCGAAACGGCAATCACCTTGGTGTTTAGCTGCTTGAACTTCTGCATGCGTTTATTCAATGCAATCATTTCAGTCGGACAGACGAAGGTAAAATCGAGAGGATAAAAGAAAAGCACTGCATACTGCCCATCAATCGCTTGATAGAGATTAAACTGATCGATGATCTCTCCTTGATCAGAAACCGCTGCACAAGTAAAATCGGTGGCTTGTTGTCCTACATTCATTCCTATTCTCCTATTTAACCTTAATGATATGCAATTTAGCATAATTCCAAAGTAGACTCAATTGATTTCACTTGATCGCACCTGAAAATGCCTTGATTCGGATCAGAAAATTGATTAGTCTCTACATAACCCTCAACTTAGGATAACAATATTATGCATATTCAACCGGCTCTACCTTATGCAACTGATGCGCTAGCCCCGTATATCTCAGAAAAAACCATGCAATACCACTACGGCAAACATCACAAAGGATACTTTGATAAATTAAACGCCTTAATTGTGGGAACAAAACATGAGAACGAGACGCTTGATATGATTGTGCGTAACGCTGATGGCGCGATTTTTAACAATGCTGCGCAAGCCTGGAATCACATTCTCTATTGGGATAGCATGAGCCCCAAGCTTAATCAGGCGCCTACTGGCGAACTCTTGAATGCAATCAAGCGTGATTTTGGTGACGTTGATAAGTTAAAGGCTGCATTTACACAAGCCGCATTGAATACTTTTGGCTCAGGCTGGGCCTGGCTTGTTCGTAATCCCGATGGCAAACTAGCAGTTGTGAGCACTCAAAACGCCCACAACCCCATCGAAAACGAGCATGTCTTACCGCTGATTGCTTGTGATGTCTGGGAACATGCTTATTACCTCGATACACAAAATGATCGTGCATCATACCTTGACCATTTCTGGCAGGTGTGCAACTGGGAGCACGCAAGCAAACTATTATAAATTGCTATCTCATAGTATTGTTTAGCCCTAGGCGCTTTGGTCGCCATATGCTCTTGCGAACGCTACTATCAAATAAACTTTATTGAGGAATGTTATGCTAAAAATTCAAATACCACCGGTTCAAATCGTTGACCAAAACAATGATCCAATTGACTGGTCTTCCATCAGGTCTAAATACCTTTTACTGTATTTCTATCCAAAGGACATGACGCCTGGCTGTACCACACAAGCTTGTAAGATCACTGAGTCATGGCGTGAACTTCAAGCGCTGGATTGTCATGTGATTGGCATCTCAAAAGATAGCCCTCGACGCCATAAGACATTTATTGAGAAGTATGATTTACCCTTCACGCTGCTTTCTGATCCTGAAGGGAAGCTCTGCGAGCATTTTGATGTGTGGATAAAGAAAAGTATGTTTGGTAAGTCTTATATGGGCATTGAACGTTCTAGTTTTTTGTTTGATCAAAATCATGAGCTTTTGCATGCTTGGCGGAAAGTCAAACCTGCTGACCATATCGCTGATGTGATGGCATTTATTCATTCTCAGGACTAGTTCGCTCGTTCAGGCATCTATTTGGCAATGTCTGGCTGCGATGGCCTACGACTAGGCCTTGTCGACCACTTGCTCTTAGGCAGTGTAGATCAAATAATAAATGATTGTCACTAGCACAGGCTCTGGTATTAGACGAAAGCTTATTTGAATGCAATTGCCTTCAAACTAATCGGTGATCTATAGCTCTATCAAACTCATCCACGGCAACCTGGCTCGTTTGAGGTGAGACCGCATTTTTGAGCTATCTTAAAAAATCCGATCGCAATAGCTAACACAACACAAAATGAGGCAACGCCTACTGCTCTTTCGTAGAATTTTTCTCGCTGGTTAAATAATCCTAGAGTTTGCATGTCTTGTGCCGCTTCATTGTTGTCAACTACCGGACCATCGACATCTGTATCATTAGTGTTGTTTCTTATTGATTCATTATTTTCGTTTGTCACTGTGCTTTAACCTTAAAAAATTTATGTTATAATGTATTAATGTGATTGCAAAGTCAATTATTTTTCACTTTCTCTCTCCTGGTGATCTTCTGAGTGTCGTAGCGCCTGTTTTGCATGATCATCGTGATCTTGCGCGCACTGGTATACAGACACCCTAATGGATGTATTAGCCACAGCGTACCACACATAGGCCCGAAACATTCGCACTTATCTATACTTGGAGCATGTATGGATCAAGATCGTATCTAGTGTCGTCATACAGCCGTAATTGTGACATTATTTGGAGCATATTAGTATTTTCTTACAGGCGCTGAAAAATTAAAAGAAGCACTATGCGGCATGTAGGTAGTTATTTTTTGAATATCCTGATCGTGTAAGCGCACACAAGGGCATTGCTTAACGATTGTGCCATCTTGCAAGCTTGACTCAGTGGTCGGTAAAGCCAGACGTTGCTTTCCAGTTAATGTGCAAGGCTGTAAGGTAGACAAGTTGATAAACTTGACGATTTTTGCCCAAATAAACTCAGTGGCTAAGTCTAGAAATAGAGTGTTTTTCCACTTTTCTTGACTGTTTTGTAGAAACGCTTGTGCCTGCGTATCTTCATCAAGTGAGTGATGCAGGGTTTGAAAAAGATCTTGAGTACAGGTTTCTAGAGCAGCATAATCAGACCGGGTGAGGGTAGCACGATAGGCAAGGGTCTCATTTTTTATCAAAAAATATATAAATATCAATATTTTAATGCATATCAATTTGATTTCTATGTATTGGCTACTCAATGATACGGAGACTTAGTCGGACAAGACAACTCGTTAACCTTGTGGATCAATCAGTGATCACCTGGGCTGGAATTTTCATCTAGCAACTTCTAAAAATCATCATGAAAACATGAGTGCACAAAAATACACTGCGGCAATAACGCCGCAAAGCTCCCCAATTAAACTCGCAACTATTGCGTGTCGCGTGCGGCTGATATTAACTGCACCAAACAAGATAGCGACCAAATAAAACGTAGTTTCTGTTGCGCCCATAATTGTAGCCGCAGTCAAAGCAATAAGACTTTCTGGACCAAACTGATTGATTAGGTCGAACATGATGGCATTCGACGCCGCTCCTGAAAAAGGTCTTAGCAATGCCAGCGGAATCAACTCTTTGCTAAATCCTACATACTCTAAAGAAGGACCTATGATGCTAGCAATCAGATCAATTGCACCAGAGTCTCTGAGCATACCAACTGCAACAATCATCCCCACTAGATACGGCATTAATTTCAATGCAATATTGATTGAATCTGATGCGCCTTCCAAAAATGATTCAAAGACAGGTATTTTTTTATAAGCACCTAGCGTTGGCAACAAAACAATAATTGCCATCAGCAAATAACTTGATATTGAACTTGCGAGTTTAGACAAGGCCATGTCTATCATGATGTCCCCTTTCTTTGTAATACTAAACATGCCATGATTGCCCCAACGGTTGAACAAATGGTTGCCAATAGCGTGGTTAGTATGATCTTGATGGGATCAGTGCTGCCTGCTTTTGATAGCGCGGCGATGGCTGTGGCAGGTAATAATTGAACGCTGGAGCTGGTTATTACTAAAAAAAGACACATCGCGTTACTCGCCCTTGCTGGATCCGTATTAAGCGTTTGCAATGCTTGCATTGCCCTTATGCTTAGTGGAATACTGGCGTTGTTGAGTCCTAGCATATTGCTCACGAGACTAAAAGTTATCGCACCCATTGCAGGATGGTTTTCGGGGATGTCTGGAAACAGTTTTGTCAAAATAGGTCTAAGCAGTCTGGCGATTACTGCGACAACACCACAGTCTTCGGCAATTTTGACTAATCCCAACCAAAAAGCCATTACGCCAATGAGTGATATTGAAATTTCAATAGCGCGGTTGGCATTGATAGGTATGTGGCTGACCATATACTCTACTCTACCGTTAAGCATGGCAGCACATGCCGAAACAAGAATCATCATCATCCAGATTATGTTGAACATTTTCTTGTCACATCTTACATCTTGGTCTACACTATCACGAGTACAAAATAAAGGCAAATACCCCCTAGCCACCATAGCCTATGCAGACCCAAAATCAACAAGATGGTGCAGTCATGGCTCAGATTAATGATGATCTTGGATGTTATTTTTCGGCACTCTCTAAAAAGCCCTACGCATCCGTCGAGCACCGTATGCGTTGCGCTTTTTCTGTTTTAGACGGAAGAAAGTACCAATTTGACCCTCAAGGCGAAGGTCCAAATGGTGATGTTGATTGTAGACCTTCTTTTACGACCCGTCGCTTTGATTGTATGACTTTTTGTGACACTGTTCTGGCGATGGTTCATGCTGGCTCTGTATCCTCGATGCTGCGAGCGCATCGTATTATACGGTATATGGATGGTAGCCAACTGTACTTTCATAGACATCATTTTGTTGAGGGCACATGGATTCATCACAACCGTAAAAATGGATTTTTAGCTGGATTTCCTAATATTGATGGCGGCACCATGCAGCTAATGACAAGGAAAACTATTCTTAATTATCCCAAATGGCTAGATTATCAGGCAGCCTATATTCGTGATAAAATTACACCATCAGTTAGCCTAGAGTCACTGACGATACCGAGCATCTACCATAATCCGTGCACGCTTCAGTTTCCTTATATATCTCTAAAGCTACTTATTAACGACGATAATACCGTGAATATGCAAGCGTTATCACTTATCCCCTCAGGCTGTGTACTGATGCTTATTGCTAAAGAACCAACCCCGAGCTCTGCATCGCTTCCAAAGAGAATAAGCGCTATTGCAACAGACCTAGCCGTAACACACCTCGGATTTGTAACGAAAGCTGATGGCCATTTGATCTTTACCCATGCACAAATAGGCCATCAGATTGTTTCCGTTACACTCGCCTCTTATTTGCAATCTATTCATAGACATTCTCGGTATGTAGCAGGGATTGCGCTTGAGCGCATCCAAGATCGAATATTATGATCCGATACAGCATGCACCAAGAACTGCTGTTTTTTTTGCTCCGGTTACATGCCGAAAATCACTAGCAATACGCTGTTTGTAACAATAAGCGAGCCATGCGAAAAGTCCACCCTCGAGCCATTCGGCGCTGATACCAATCGTATCGGTTGTCTGGATATCAAAACTTGGTAGGTACTGTTTCATTTGCTCAAGTAAAAAAGTGTTGTGAACACCCTTACCATAAATATATATTACGCCATGTTTTTCTTTAACATGGCGTCTAATATCCAGCTCGATTGAGCGAACGGTTAAAGCGCACAAAGATGCCTGAATATCTTCTGTCTTGTATTGATCGATATTTTTCGTGCCCTCAAGCCACGCGTTTGAAAAATAATCTCTCCCGGTACTCTTGGGCGGCTCAAGCGTAAAATAAGGATCTCGTAACCATAAATCCAATAACTCGGGCATGACTTTACCTGAACGCGCCCATTGTCCTTGATCATCAAATGGTTGATTTAGATTCCTTTGACTCCAAAGATCCATTAGAGCGTTAGCAGGGCCTATGTCCCAACCCTTTAAATGTGATTTAGTACCGCATTGAGTAATATTGGCAATACCCCCAAGATTAATAAATAGTGCTGTCTCATGACCAGCACATCGTGCGAGATAATTATGGTACACAGGTATGAGTGGTGCGCCTTGCCCACCAACACTGATGTCGGTTTGCCGGAATCGATCGACGACATCAATGCCTAATTGGCTCGCTAGCAACTCTGCATCACCAAGTTGAACTGTGTAAGGCGTTGAATAATCTGGCCTATGATGAATGGTTTGCCCATGTAGACCAATGGCAGTGACTTGGCTCGGCGAGCACCTGAGCTTTTTTAAAAGTACCTCTGCAGCCTCGATGTAACACTTTGTGAGTGCGCGACTCAAGTTTATTGCATCTTCGAAATCTAAGGTGACTTGCTCTACTGCATCAACAATTCTATTTTGTAAAGGCCGAGGCATAGCAAGACTGATAGCATCCAAGAAATGCTGCTTACCATCGGTGTAGTCACATGCAACACAGTCGATTGCATCAGCACTCGTCCCCGTATTTATGCCGAAAAATATCACTTTTTCGACCCTTTAACACTCAGCGCCTGAATAATATGTGATTGATACTGTTTGAACGCATCTAGCATATCCCCCTTGAGCTTCGCTTTTTTAGGCAACTTCGCTCGAAGTGGATCAATTGGCTTACCTTTCAGTCGTAGCTCGTAATGAAGATGTGGTCCTGTTGCATGACCCGTACTACCGACATAGCCAATAATCTGTTTTTGCTGGATTGCATCACCAACTTTCAAACGCTTCGCATATTGAGACATATGCGCGTAGATTGTTTGGTATTGCCCGCCATGCTGAAGAATAATGGTCTTTCCGTAACCCCCTTTGTTACCGACAAAGACAACTTTCCCTGGCGCTGTTGACCAGATTGGAGACCCTTTAGCCGCAGCAAAGTCAACGCCATAGTGTGCCCTGCGTAAATGATGAATTGGATGCATACGGTTGAGTGAAAAAGGTGAGCTCACTCGAAACCTGGCCATTGGATACTTCAAAAAACTCACTTCAGATGATGTACCATCAGGATGATAAAAATGATTGCCATACTTATCGTTAAATCGTGTAACAGACCATTTCTTCTTACCCTGTAGAACGTGAATTGCGATCACATTTTTAGCACCATTTGTCGTTCCATCTCCCTCGAGAACAACGGCTACTTTGGTGCCCATGATAAACTTTTTGGGATCGATCGTTGGATCTGCTTTCATCACTTGATCAATGACGCCAAGGTTGGCAGCACTGAGCCCGTTTTTTTTGCCATCTGCGTAGATAGATCGCTTCAAGACAAACTCAACCTTAGAATAGAATCCCTTTTTGGCAGAGTGAACCTCTTTAAGGCTATATTTAGAGTTGTTATTTGTTACGGTAATGGTGTGATTGTGCGCACGGAAAATTTTCATGGACTTCAGCTTTCTACCATTCGTAGTATCAAAATGAATGAGTTGTCCAGGCTTGATATTAACAAGCTCTTTGTTGTTGACTTGACCTAGCATTGTGTATAAATCGTTTTTATCGAGCCCATATCGAGTGAATATTGACTGAAGTGTATCACGCTTTGACACAATGACGTCAAAAGATGTGTTACGGCTAACCTTATTGTTTTGTTTAGGTTTTGTCAGAGCGTTGGCAAATAAGCAATAACCCAAAATTAGGGTTGTACAAATGATGCGATTGACACTTGTTTTACACATGAGTTACATGGCCTTGTCTCGTATTTAAAAGACTATTTGATTGCATTGGCTGTTACTGAAAGTGATTTCTCATTGATCGTATCCACCTCATAAAAATACCAGAGCTATCTATGTCCTTCAAGCTCAATAGAGTCGCCACGCTGTTTTTTCGACTATGTTATTGACTTTGTATTTTTAAATATTTTTCTAAAAATGTCTCATATGGCGATAGACTTGAGAATGCCTTTGTGGTCGGACCGATGTTTTTGGTTCAGATGTGGTGATAGCACTGTCGATATCTTCAAAGGCAAGCGTAACATCATCCGCATAATTCACGGTCGCATCTTGATTGATTCTAATTATCACAGGCTATATCTGATGGTTGGCAGGCAAACCAATTTACCCTATAATGATCACAACTTTGTGGGAGACCCAGCTGTGTTGCGTGACTACGACCAGTATTTATATGGCGCGGATGCGCCACACGAGCCTCTATCAGTGACTCAGCTAAATCAGCTGGTTAAACAATCGCTTGAGTCTAAATTTAATCAACTGACAGTTCGAGGTGAAATCGCTAATTTCTCAAGGCCCTTGTCTGGACATATTTACTTTACACTGAAAGATGCTCTTAGCGAAATTAGATGTGTGTTTTTTCGTATGCATCAAGGTCAAGATTATTTAAAATTACTTAAAGACGGTGTCGCTGTTGAACTCTCGGGGAAAGTCACTATTTACCCCCAAAGAGGCCAGTATCAAATGATGGTATCTGGCCTGAGACTACAAGGTGATGGGTTACTCAAGCAGCAGTTTTTAGAGCTAAAGCGACGGCTTGAATCACAGGGTTTATTTGATCCATCTCGAAAGAAATCTCTGCCTAAGTATCCGTCTTTAATTGGCGTTATCTCATCTCCAAGAGCTGCTGGCCTTGACGACTTTCTTACTATTCTTGAACAGCGCTTTCCTGCCTGTGAAGTTCGCCTATTTACTTCACCCGTACAGGGTAATCATGCTGCCACATCGCTTATCAAGGCTCTTATGTGCGCAGACAATGATCCCCTCGTTGATGTGATTGTTTTCTGTCGCGGTGGCGGCTCAATGGAAGACCTATGGTGCTTTAATGATGAACAACTCGCTCACTCGATCTCTGCTTGCGAGACACCAACGATCAGCGCTGTCGGACACGAGAAAGACATCACTATTTGTGACTTGTGTGCTGACGTGCGTGCTGCAACGCCAACAAATGCCGCGATGTTAGTTGCGCCTGACTTAAGTGATTTACTTGACCGACTAGAACAATTGAGGCGCCAGTTAGTGTCACTTGCCCGCACTAGCTTACGCTCTAAGCAGCTAACATTTGCACAATTATCCGCAAGAATTCAACACCCAAGCACTTCTATTAGAAACTACCAACTTGCTCTCACACAAGTAACCAATGGTCTGGTGCAAACTATGACGCATTCTCTCAACAGATATCAGTGCATGCATCAAGGGCTATCAAGTAAACTGTCGAAAGCACTTTTACAACAATGTCAACAAAGAAGTAATTATCGGTTTGATGTGCTTCATAGCCGCTTGATCAACATGATGGAGCATTTCACACCCCAACTACGCCTTCGATTAGAAACATTGCAATCGCGACTGCATGCGCTTGACCCAAAGCGCGTACTCAAGCGTGGCTATGCTGTCATCAAAAGAGGTCGTGAGGTCGTTAGCTCAAGTCGTCAGCTTCACCCAAGTGACGAAGTTTTACTTAACTTTTACGATGGCGAAGTCACTGCAACCATTAATTTTAAGAGTTCTGACGAGTGTGGCTAATCTACTGACTGAATGCACTGGCTATTACTTTTATCCTATGTTAATTTTAAAACATAGTAACAAGATTTTTGCTCATATATGAATACAAACTTTCTGCGTATGCTACTCGCTTATCTTCCCATCTCTCTACTGTTCTTTCCCTGTTTATCAGCGTTTGCAAATGACTCTGCATATTGTGTTTTACCTCTATCTGGAGCCTCAGTGTGCCCTAAAGTTTCGGACTTAAAGTACAATACCAAAACCAGTGAATGGAGTACTGATGATGATTGGAAAAGCACCACAAGCTCTTTCACAAAAAAGATCACCATTTTTCTTGGTGCCCAGTGGAAAGGTGTACAAATGGGACACTTACTTTGTCTTTACAAAGGCCCCAATGCCAATGAGTTTCCTGTTAGTATGCATAAAAACATCATTGTACAATCGCCAAAATCACTGTTAGACAACCTAAACCCTAAAGGCGCACAGTACGTTAACCCATGGGTTGTAAAAGAGGCGAAAACTCTTGTGACTATGGACTGCTATCCAGAAAACTCTAGCCCATGTGACTGTCCGTGGATACAATTCCAAGAAAAAACTCAGAGCGTTGAGGATGTCATAGAATCTATTCAAAAACCGTCTATTTATCCGCCATGGGCAATGTAAAAATGAATCACGTATGTATTGAATTGTAATGCGGTAATGTGAGCGGTGGGATTATTTTTTTCGTTTTGATTTTTTGGTGGCGGTTAGAAGTGTTCTTGATATGAAAGCTGAGTACTCTTGCGACGTTATGCCATCTGTGTGTCCAAATTGACCAATTTGGCCATGCTGTGACGCCATAGGCAATCCATTCATTATCATGGAATAAAAAAAGCCACTCCGCGATGTCAAATGCTAATTCTTGACACATCTTTAATATTTTTTCTATTAATTCATTAGGAATGGCTA
Source organism: Proteobacteria bacterium UBA1673 (assembly GCA_002320385.1). Classification (GTDB taxonomy): domain Bacteria; phylum Pseudomonadota; class Gammaproteobacteria; order Comchoanobacterales; family Comchoanobacteraceae; genus UBA7916. The sequence continues at coordinate 6,545 of DCKN01000069.1, read as the reverse complement.
CTGGTACATTTTTTTCATGTAATATCGCATCAATGCTCTGACAATAACATAACACCAAAATCCATAAGCCTTGTTTTTTACCCACACAGAAAAATTGATCCTTTTTTTTGTTTGAGAAATCAGAGTGGATTCCTAAATCACGCATAAAGATACTATTTTCGCAAGGCGCGAGACCAATACTATTAAACGAAATATCAGGTACTTTTATTCCATTGTTATGCATCAACTTATATAGTCTTGGTAGACATAAATAACTTGGACTGAGCATTTGGTGGTGTATTGCATTGATTGTTACAGATGACTGTTGAAGCGCATGCAGCCAAAAAGCCAACCATCCACTTTTCTTGTAAAAATATCGCTTGTCATGATTTTTGTGCTTGGCTCTAAGCCAGGATGTATGATCAAGCATGATTATCCCTGAAATATCTTGTATTTTGATCGATACCCCTGACTTGATCTCAATCATACACTCTCTGGCATGATGACAACAGTAGCTGCGCACACTTAGATCGTTGACGCTATCAGGGCTCAAATTAAAACACTCTATACCTGACTTCTCTAATTGCTTGATGAGAAAATGATCGAATTGACGATTGCTCATCACAACCATAACCTTATTTGTTTTCACTGGCAGACTCCATTGAGATATTCCTGTATTTTTAATCAAGTTTCTTATCAATTTCACTACCGTATTATATTATTCCAAGATACATGGCATTATCACTCATAATTAGCTCTAATATTCTTGACCTGATGCCTCTATTACTTCATTATTTCTATAGTTATTTCTATTTAATCTAGTACTCAATGATGCAGCCTCTGATTTTATATAGTATTGTTTTATTGCTATCGAATTTATCTGTACCTGCCCAGTGTGGCGAAAAGCTTTTTTCGAAAAATGTAGAAGATATTCAGATTGGTAATGGCGTAGCTATTTCCTCTGGAGATATGATAAGCGTTAAACTGACAAGCCAGATCTTGTCAGACAACGCAACGATTCATGCGGCGTCAAGTGATGGTTACGAAGTAGTTTTTGCTGGGAATGACAGTAGAATTTATCTCAATGAAGCTGTCTTAGGTACTGGTCAGTTCGGACCGATGAAAAATGGTGGCATCAGACGCATCAACCATGTGGAGCAAATCAATTCCAAACAAACGACTGTTCGCTACTCGGTAGAGATCGGCGGTATCTTGCACCATCTTCCCTCTCCCATAACGCCTTAAATCAAAGCCATGTAGTACTCATGCAAGGCTCGGGATATACTACCATCAATATCAAAATAGGCGTAACCTGGCGCAGGGTTCACTTCAAGTAAATAGTAGGACTGCTTTTTCTTAATCAAATCAATACCAGAAAATGGTATTTGTAACTGTTGACTGATATTTACACATTCTTTTTCTAGCCAATCTGGCAAGTCAAATCGATACATATCAACCTGATCGGTGTAGCGATAGTCTACTGACTCACTTTCACAGCAGCAAGCGATGACTTTATTACTGATAACGTGTACTCGAATGTTCAAGCCTTCAATGAATGGCTGAAATAGTTCCGGGGCCTCGATTCGAAGTTTCTTTTCTTGGGGTGTCATAAGGCATACAATAGATCTTATACCACTCAGTGATTTTCGAATTAGTTCTTGGCGCTGAAAGCCCCAATCTAACTCATTATTTGCACAGATATAGCTTTCTACTTTTTTTATTTTTTTTGTCGTGATGCAGTCAATTTGATACTGCTTTGAGTGGTTGCTCATCCCATGTTTTGGTCGATTTAAGACATTTGGATAAACTTCATCCATTAAATAACATGCATACTGCTCCATTGTTCTGGCTAATAAGTCAGTCTCAGAGCTCAAGCTTACCAAGCGATTCCAAACACCAACCACTTGGTGATGATCAACAACACGTCCACTAGCGAGTTTCCATTGCTTATTTGTTAAGTGTATTTGTGATCCGAATAATGATTGGTCAATAAAACAAAATGTTCTTTGAGCATGACCGTTTAACTGTTTTGCGAAAAATTGTATGACTCTATCTTCTACATTTCCGATGACCAGAACCACTTTATTATCTTTCATACTGAGGCTCCTCGTACATTAGCGGTTTGATTAAGCGGTATGTTTCATACCGCTTATGATTTTTGACCCTATGATTGTAAGCTTTGCTTATCAGATCATAATTGTTTTTCCAAACTGGCAACCATGCGCGAGACTACTGACGTCGTCTTTACCGTCTTTCCCATCCTTGCTCATTGTCTTATCGCAATCTTGGAAGGTTAGAATGATCTCCTCCTGCAGCTGATTATGAATTAGTTCTTGCATTTTTTCTCCTAAGCTTGTTTTCCATTGATGATCTTGCCCAAAATTTTAGACTGTGAGCCCAGCATCACAACTCCAGGACTTCCCTTGAAAATGATATTCCCATTGACAATTGTTTTGTCTTGTAGGCTTACTCTTGCAATCTTCTCACTTCCGTCAACAATCACATCTTCAAACTTTGTTGACTCAGCTTGAAGATTTGCTCCGTAGATTGTCATTGTTTTATGAAAAGTTGAGCCTCGCGAATTCAAAAATCCATGAATAACCACTTGCCCTAGCACAGAGGAATCTTCAAGCACTAATCCTCCTATAATCTTCATATCGTTTATTTTTCCTGCTCTAATGATTGCCTGGCCTTTCACTGATACCTTCTTTTTGATGCTTGTGCCCTCTGCTCTAAAAATACCAGATGTATTGATCACTTCAGTTTCTCCATGATGACAAACCAATGTGCCTGGGGTTTTTTGACATACCGTATTAGCAAATGCGCATGAACCTAGCATGAATACACTAAGCACTGATCTTAAATCTATGTTTATAGACATATAATAACCTCATTAATGGGAAGACTATTTTATCGCTAGACTTATTCTGTACAATACCGTGATGAATTTTATATTACTGCAAATAAATCGGTATTGCTTTTCTTTTTCAAAGGCTTATGCTAATCTAAGGTCAATATTCTTGGGAATAAACTGTGACAAAAATACCAATGACAAAATCTGGGGAGCAAATGCTGCGCACTGAGCTTCAAAACCTCATTGAGGATCGACCCGTACTGGCTCGTGCGATTTCTGAAGCGCGTGAACATGGCGACCTGAAAGAAAACGCTGAATACCACGCAGCTAAAGAAAAGCAAGGTTTATCTGAGGCACGAGTTCGTTTTATTCAAGAGCGTCTTAAAAATGCTCAAGTCATTGATGTGAGTAAAATTAGCCATAGAGATACTGTTGTATTTGGCGCTACAGTGACTATTTATAACGAGTCTGTGGAACGCACGATCAAGGCTCAAATCGTCGGAGAAGAAGAGGCCAATCTAGGCCAAGGAAAGATTTCTATCACGTCTCCAATTGCACGATCTTGTATCGGGAAAATGGTTGGGGATGAAATCGAAGTTTCGACACCCAGCGGCTCACAGTTTTACGAAATTGTGTCGATTGAGTATATTTAATTACGTATCAAGCCGCCTTCTTTTGCACACTACGCACAACTGTGTTTCACATGTGTATTGACGCAGAAAACTGCCTAGCTTCTATTTTTTTTTCTAATATGTACCTTAAAGTCGTTACTTAAGGTTAGATAATAGTTCTTGCTGATTGCAAGATAGTTATAAACCGCGAACGCGTGAAACCCATTATCCACTGAGTTATCCACAAGGCTAACTTTTTCTGCTTTTAGCTTTTTAATCCACGACTGGATTTCCCACGCCAATACTTCGTCGCGATCATAAGTAATATGAACGGGCGGAAATTTCGCCACCGTCTCAGAGGTTAGATCAAGCAATTCAGTCACTGTATCACAGCCAAGCTTTTTGAGCGCCTTCTTCCTAACCGCATCATTTTCCATGACTAAATCATAGGTAGGCCCCAAAATATCATCTGTTTTGATTTTTGATTTCACAGCCTTTGCATCAAAACTAAAGCGATGCTGTATTAATGGAGAAAGTAAATACAACCGATCTGGTAATCTTAGCCGTTGTTGAATTCGTGCGGCAATCACCTGGCATGCCAGGAAGCCTCCAACAGAATCCCCATATAACACAAATCTATTTCGGTTTTTCTTATCCACAAGATTATGCACAACTGCCTCGCAGGCTTGAATCATTTCCTGTATTGCCACCTCAGGAAATAGTGGATACTCCACAAGATAGACCATACTGCCCGTTGCCGCAGCCAGCTCACTGGCAAATGCGCCGTGTGATTGATGACTGCCAACAATAAACCCACCTCCGTGGAATAGAATCACCGGCACGCCTGAAGTATTGCCCTTGTCAGCAGCGTAGGTGAAAACCCGCACCCCAGCCACATCGATTTCTTTTGGCGGAGCGACTTGCCTATTTCGCCTGAACCAATAACGCATGTTATCTAAGCCGTGTCTGCTGTTTTTTGCTGTGCGCACCATCTGGTCTTGACTTTCCGCATCCACAATTCCCAGTAGCAGTTTCTTTAGCGCTCTTCCTCCAAGCATTATCGTCAGTTTGGTGATAAAATATCTATAACTTAACATCGCAGCTCTACCTGCTCTTTTGCCGACGTACTTGTAGCCAGTTTTTGAATTGGTTTATTGCCAGCTGTTGCTCTGAGTCTAGGCCGCTTTGTTCTATTTCTCTTAGTTCGTGTAACACATCACGGAGCCCTCTTTTTTCGAATCCTCGATAATCAAATATGCCCGTCTTTTCATTTTCTTGATATATTTTTTGGATAATGCTTTGCATCTGTTGCTGTATATCGGGATCACTATTTTGATCTGCTCTCCAAATCATTCTTTGGGCCTGTTCTTTAATATGAGGATTCTTCATAGTATCTAGAAGGATTTTCTTAGCCGCTGGTAATGCCACATGAAAATCACGACACCACTGCTGCTCATCACGAGTTTGAAATCCGAGCTCGTATAGACCTGCATCAACATCAATATTATCCTGATCGGGGTAGGTATACGCTCGCGCTTCCTGTTGAATTATTTCAAAGTGCTGGAAGTCTTTTTGAATGATTTGTAAATTTTTTTCGACCTGTTTCATTCTATCCAGACTCATATGTCGCGTAAAATGCTCACTGGGTGGTAGTAAAAATCCTGGCTCAGCATATTTTTTCCTGATGATGAGCCCCTGACTCTCACACTCGGCAAAGTCGAGACTGGTTAAATCACATTTATCTAAGCGCAACCATGTTGTCTGATTTTTATAGTGAAGATGACTCCCCAAAGCTAGAACCATAGACTGATAGGTATGATTAGCGCCAAATTTGGCATTAACCATCAACCCGTAACGAAAATCTTCATGTTGCTTGAATGCCTGTGGCAGGGCTGCTATCCGGTCCTGGTCGATTTTTTTATCGAAATAACCGATTAAATATTGCCACATCTCGGGATTTGCCTCTTGTAGATGCTTAGCAAGGCGTATGGTTGCATCTACATCGTTCATGGCATGGTGAGCGCGACCCTGAAACCAATCATTCTCGGTAACAATATGCTCAAGTTTTAGGGATACTTTACCATCGATCTCTGGCCAGCCTAAAGCTTCTTTTTCATATAAGAAATAAAAAACAGCAAGGGGAAATACATCAAAACGCGTGCAGCCATTGGCGTATTGATGCGTGTAAGGCGCTAGCAAATGCCGGTAGAAAGCGAATCTGAGAAACTCGTCATCAAATCCAAGTGTATTGTAACCAATACTGATGGTATTCGGCTGATTGATCATGGCATGAATTTGCTCAACTGCTTGCTGCTCTGTCATTCGCGCATCATCGCCATCTAGACTAATCTGGTGCGTCATGACCGCATATGGTGATGGTATGATGTCCGGTGCAATTTTTGCTTCTAAAAAACAACTCTCTACTTCGTTAAATGATCGATCAAGCCTCTTTCCAGCAAACTGCTGGATCTGGTCAAATGGCTTACTAAGGCCAGATGTTTCAAGATCATAAAATAAATACGTTGTCACAATACTCTCTTATTGCTTTACAAAAAACCTACTGCATCGTAGACCGCAGCTAATGTTTGACTTGCCTGTGTACGTGCTTTTTCAGCACCCCGATTTAAGCATTTTAACAGATAATCTTCGTCATGCCTGATTGTTGCGTAGTGCTCCCTGATAGGCTTGAATGTCTCAATGATGATATCTGCCAGCTCGGTTTTGAACGGCGCATAGCCTGCACCGTTAAATTCCTGCACCACTTGCTCAATACTTTTACCGCTTATTGCGGCATAAATACTGACTAGATTACTGATACCTAAGCGATTTTCGTCGAACGCAATGGTGCCTTCTGAGTCTGTAACTGCCCGCTTAATTTTTTTAATTATTTTCTCGGGTGTATCAAGTAAGTAAATCGTATTGGCTGGCGTCGAGTCTGACTTTGACATTTTTTTACTTGGATCACCCAATGCCATGACTCTGGCACCAATTTTTGGAATAATTGGCTCAGGGATGGTAAAAATCTCTTTAAAGTGATGATTGAATCGCTGCGCAAGATTTCTGGCTAACTCTAAATGCTGTTTTTGATCTTCGCCAACTGG
>DCKN01000056.1 GCA_002320385.1 Proteobacteria bacterium UBA1673 | reverse complement strand
GCCTACATCATAACAGGCTTGTTGATATTTGGGGCTATCTCCGTGACCTGTGATGGCGACAATTGGTGTATTAGCTTGTTGTGTATCGCTCAGGGCGCGTATGCGTTTGGCAACTTCAATGCCACTGATATCGGGTAGCCCCATATCAAGTAATATGAGATCATACTGTTTGTCTTTAACTCGCTCTATGGCTTGTAGCCCATTCTCAATCGTTTCTTGTGTGCAGTTGAATTGTTCGAGTTGTGTTACCAGCCCAAGTGCGGCAAGTTTACTGTCTTCGACAAGGAGTATATGTACGCAGTTTGATTTAGGAGATTGGTGATAAGGTTTTGCTATATACGGAGTATTTTGATGTTGTTGAAGGTGTTGTAAGTGGTGGTCTTGAAGATTTTTTGTATAGTGTTTGTCAGATGGCGTGTTGGGTACATTAATTTGTGATGAATCTGGCAGGTCAAATATAAGATTGATGATGAATGTACTGCCTTTGCCTACGTTGCTTTTGACTTTAATTTGTCCACCCATTTGTTCTAGGGTATTTTTTACGGTGAATAACCCGAGGCCTGCACCCTTATAAATGCCTGAATATGAATCAGTGAGACGAGAAAAATGTTCAAAAATGATTTCCTGTTTGTCATGTGGTATGCCAATACCGCTGTCTTCAATTTCAATAATAATTCCTGTTTGTTTGGGCTTTTTGTTATGGTCGGTGTTCGAGTGGCTTTTCACATGGATGGTCACATGACCGTCATGGGTGAATTTTAATGCGTTACTGGCTAGGTTGAGTAGTATACGATCAAGGTATAGACGTTCGCCTTTGACTAGATGTGGAACTTTTTCGTCGACTTTCGCAGAGAACTTAAGCCCCTTATTGTGGGCGACGGGCAGTAACAGATCAATCGTGTGTTGTACGAGTTGTCTTAAATCAAAAATTTCAATTGGTTTATTGGATCTGCCTGATTCAATTTGCACCACTTCAAGAATGTTATTGCAAAGTGTCAATAATTCATTGGTTGCTTTCATCAATAATTCAGTATTATTGTCAACAATACACATGAGCTGATTTAGCGTTGTGAGTAAATTGTTAGGTGTCAGCGTTGCTTTGAATTTATGGACGCTATTAATCATGTGTTGTGACATGGCTAGTATACCTGTAACGGGTGTTCGTATGTCGTGACTCATATTGGCAATGAATTCAGATTTGGATCGGCTTGCTGTTTCTGCTCGGTTTCTAGCAATTTTAAGTTGATGCTCTAATGTTTTCTGTTGGGTGATATCGATATAGACACCCAAGATACCAATAACATTTTTACCATCATCAAATAATGCTGCTTTACTGACGAGGAGTATTTTCTCTTCATTATTAATCTTCATGGGTACTTCTTTCAGCTCGAAGGATTTTCCTGAGTGAATAATCTCTAAATCTTCGTCACGATAAAGGCTGGCGTGTTGCTTACTCCATGGCATTTCGAAATCTGTTAATCCCTCAATTTGTTTATGGCTTTTAAATCCTGAGAAGTCAGCAAATTTCTGGTTACAAGCCTGATAAACCAAATCTCTATCTTTGATGAAGACATAGTTAGGAATGTTGACAAAAGCGTCTAAAAGAATTTTGTTTTTATCAAACTTCATGTGTTCGTCTGGTGGTTTTTGGGGATCGATTATTTGATGATGCCCTGATTGCGTGACGTTTTTGTAGTTGATTGACGATCACTGGTGCAGTCTTGAGGCATTGAGCATTTACTTGCCCCATATCTGTTGTTGCCCAGAATTCTCCGCGCGTGAGTTCTCCAATTGCGAACATGCCTTCAGTTTTCTTATCACGATTATTGATGAGTTCTTGGGTCTGTGTATCGACTTTTAGACCACCGCAAGGATGAGGTACGCATAATCCCGTGCGTTCAAGGTCATGAAATAGTGGATAAATGTTGGTTTTATAACCAGGTCCTGTGGCATTAAAAAGGTGCTTTGTCGTCAGTCTTGTGCTGTCGGTTGATAAGATGAAGTGATCATTTTTGTGTGTAACAGTTTTTAATCCTCCGTGGATTTCAACAGCGCCAGATTGAACCAATTTGAGTAGTTTTTTTGCATTTTCTAGTGGAAACCCAGCGAGATAAGTTAGAAATAAGCTATGGTATTTACGGATAAACTTTTGTTTATCTTGGAGGCTAAGATAGGACCATATTTGAGGAATCAGCGGGTATGCGCTTAGCAGAATTTGTTGCCATGGCTTATTGTCAGTTTCTGCATTTTGGATTTCTTTTTCTAGCCATGATTGCGCATTTATTTGTTTGTGGTTTGAAATGATGGTATCAATCTGAATTGTTTTTTCGTGTGCATCACTGACTTCACGCATGAGTAAATTAATTAGCTGGTCTAAAGGTATTTCTTTATTGTGATCAAGCAATTGCTCAATTTTCTCAATATTAAAGTACTTGAGATGGTATGGCTCAATCTTTTTTGCTAGCACTGTCGGTAACAATCCGCTTCTAGAAAATAGATGAATCTTGCCAACGTGTCTGGAATCTTTAAGTTTCATGACAAGATCAATTGCAGAAATTCTTGTTCCTAAAATACCTACGGCTTGCGATTTTTCGATTCTACGCCGGACGTGTTTGGCCCAAGAATTATGCCTGTAGCCTGAAACGCCGATAAGCTCCCTGTAGTTGCCAGAGCTCATGTGTCCTGTACAAAACACAACGAAATTTGCGGTGAAATATGTATGCTCTGCTATAAGACAATACTCTTGTTGATTTGGGATTTTTTTGACTTTATTGATTTCAGTATTCGTGACAAATTTAAGTTGGATGTGATGTCCGTTAGCTATTGTGGTCAATTCATGAGCAATATCTGTAATGTATTGGCCAAAGACATGTCGGGGCGGAAAATCACTGCTGTAATTCTCTCCATAATGTTGTTGGTACCATGAGTGGAAATCTTGATTTACATTATTGCCAAGTGCCATCATTGTTGAGGGTAGATTTAATATGTAGGCATCTTCATTTTGATGTTGGTTGGGTACTCCGGGACCAATGGTCTCATTTTTTTCGTAGATGGTGATTTCAACATGTTTTTCGTTGCGCTCAATCAACTCATTGACGAGTGAGTGACACAATGCGATCGACGCTGGTCCACCTCCTATGATTGCAATACTGGAAAGTGGGGCCCTGGTGACGACTTGATCTTGTTGGCTTTGTATTTCATGGCACAGTGCTTTGATGGTCGATGTTGTGATTCTGGGCTTGATATTGACATTGTATCGTAGGTTGATTTCTGCAATCATACGCGCAAAATGAAGGGGTTTCTTTTGTAGACAACTGAAAGGTGTGGTTATGCCAATATCAGTTGATTGAAATAAATATTTTTGCCAAATACTGACGAGGACTCTCTCTTGAGCGTTTCTGGCAGGTTGAAAATCATATGGTAATGGGCAGGCGTGGAATTTATTGTAGTCTCTGCTCACTTTGCCATTTCTGGTCAGTGGAATGTTGTCAATTACGTGATAATGATGTGGGATATAATGTGCTGGAAGCCGTTCTTTGAGGAAACTGACTAATGTGCTCTTGTATACTGAATCGTCAGCTATTAAAAAGGCATGGAGTGTGTTTCTACCATTTTTGTTATGGCTGACTACGATGCACTGTTCTATGCCTGGATAACGATTGATGATGGCCTCTGTTGTTAGACAATCGACGCGTTTACCATGAATATTTGTTTGTAGGTCGTTTCTGCCGCAAAACTGTATATCGCCGTTAGGAAGCTTCAGCGCTTGGTCACCTGTACGGTATGCTCTAATTTTCTTACCGTTGTGTTCAAGTGTGAGAAAACGTTGTTCGCTTAAGGATTTGTTTTCTAGATAGCCGATTGGAGATGTGCCTTTCCCTCCGATAAATAGCTCGCCCATTTCGCCATATTTGACAGGTTTGTGTGCATCATTGAGTAACAAAACTTCTGCATGAGGTAGGGCTTTGCCGATTGGAACAATGTCCGTGCCTCGCAAGTGTTTGTGTTTGATGAGTTGCTTGCAGTCAAAATAAGTACTATCGATTGTCGTTTCTGTCAGTCCGTATGAATTAAATACTTTGGTTGATGAAGGGCAGATGGCGATGGTTTGTTGGCAATCATTAATCGTCCACGTATCTGATCCACAAACCAAGACTCGAAAAGTTTTCAGATTTTTTTGGTTGTTGTGGCAATACTGAGTGAGTTTTTTGATTACTGCTGGTACAAACTCAGCCATTGTGATGTTATGGGTGTTGATAAACCCATAAAGATTTTCAGGATGAAGAAGTTGTTCTTTGGCATATAAATATAAGCTTGCGCCTGAGCATAACGCTCTAATCCAGTCGCCTGTGAAAACATCAAAACAATAATCTGCCATTTGTAAATGCCGATCGTGGTCTTTGAGCGCATATACGCTTTGCCAACTTTTAAATGTATCAATGAGATTTTGATGTGAAATTGGAACGCCTTTAGGTTTGCCGGTGGTTCCCGATGTGTACATAACATATGCCAGATCATGGCCAATGACTTCGCGATGGATATCGGTAGCAACTTTCGAAGACTGTATGAACAGTGACTGGATTGGCGCGCTGTCATGATAGGACTTGTCAGAAATAATTGCTTTTGGCTTAATGCTATTGAGCATGTCTTGGAATAGGATTTTTGGGAGCGATGTACTTACTGGAACATAGGCTGCTCCTCTTTTTAGGATCCCAAGAAGGCAGATGATCAATGCGGGTGTCTTATGTTTAATATTGACCGCAATTAGGTCACCCTTATTGATTTTGTGTTGTTTGAGTGCCTCGCAAAAATCATTGGAGTCTTTCTCAAGTGTCCCATAATCTATTTGGGTGTTGCGGTCGGCTACAGCGACACTGCTGGGTGATTGTTTTGCATGCAGCCCGACAAACTCGTATATATATCGAATATTGTCCACTTGGTTATGCCTCCCCATGATGAATAATCATCAGTTTGCTATGCTACGTTAACAAAGATTTAATCTCCATTTGAATTCTATCGCTTAATTTCCTTGTTCGCAACAATCTGTGCCTATTAATCATTTATCTTACTATTGCGACAAGATATTTTTAATGAACTTTGTCATTAATTGTATAGTGAGTGATAATTTTTTTTGCTTATTGGGGTGCGTTAATGATTTTATTCTATGAAGATAATCATGCATATCTATGTAGTCTAATGTGTTAGTTGTTCAATATATTCATTATTAATTATGACTATTCGTGTTGTTGTTTTGTTGACTATTTTGATGATTGATGCGCATATGGTTGGTATGAATATTCGGTTGTCTCTACTTACTTATTTAACGTCAATCAATCAGTATCTGTGGGGCCCGCCTATGTTGGCTGGTATTGCATTGATAGGCGCCTATCTTATGTATGGTCTTCGTTTTATGCCCTTGAAGAAAATCGGCTATGCTGCCGGTCTTTTATTACGCTCTCGTCATGCTGATCGTCGCGGAAAGGGCGATATCACGCCATTTAATGCTCTAATGACTGCGTTGTCTGGTGCTGTTGGTAGCGGTAATATTGTAGGTGTTGCAACAGCCATACATCTTGGTGGCCCCGGTGCTTTATTTTATATGTGGTTGGTGGCTTTGATTGGAATGGCCATTAGTTTTACTGAGGCGACCAGTGCGGTTAACTACCGACAGCAGGATAGTCATCGTCATTCAATTGGTGGTCCAATGTATTATATTCATGCTGGCATGGCCAAATCTACACCAGTGATTGGACGTTTTTTATCAGCTGTTTATGCTTTTTTGGCATCAATTTCGGTGCTGTCGATTGGTAATATGGTGCAAATTAATTCGATTGCAGCGATTCTCAGTGATGACTTTGGTTTCCAGCCAATATTGATTGGTTTAGTGGTGATGATTTTGGTTGGGGCAGTTATTTTGGGTGGTATCAAACGTATTGCTGATTTTGCAGGCAAGCTAGTTCCTGTAATGATCATTGTCTACCTGTTTTCTGGTTTGATGATTTTAGCTTACCATTTTGATCGTCTGTTTCCCACGCTACAATTGATTGTAAAAGAAGCTTTTTCCCTAGAATCTGCTAAAGGTGGTGCTGTCGGTACTGGTATGGTTGCCGCGATTCGATATGGGGTAGCGCGAGGTATTTTTTCTAACGAGGCAGGTTTAGGTACAACTGCCATTGCGCATGCTGCTGCAAAAACGAATGATCCGGTTCGTCAAGGCTATATTGCTATGTTGAGTACTTTTATCGATACGATTGTGGTGTGTTCGATTACGGGTCTTGTGATTTTAGTGACGCAGTCACATCGTTCAGGTGAAACAGGAGCTGTTTTGACAGGCCATGCTTTTTCTCAAGTGCTTCCCTCGGGTAGTATTGTTGTGACGGTCGCGCTCGCTGTTTTTGCATTTACAACGATGGTCGGTTATAGCTACTATGGTGAAAAATGTATACAGTATCTGGTTGGTGATTGGGTTCTGGTGCCGTATCGTTTGCTTTGGCTGCTCGTGATTCCTCTCGGTGCTGTATTTAAACTTGAATTGGTGTGGTCGATATGTGAAACGATGATGGCTTTGATGATGATTCCTAATTTGATTGGTCTGTGGTTTTTGGGGCCTGAAGTCTTTCGAATGTGCCGAAACTATCGTCATTAGGTCTTAAATTGTATTGATATGTGTGTTACTGTCCACTAATGACCTCAATAGTATGGATGTTTATTTGGACACTTGGCATTGTTGGTATTGATTTTTCGATTTTTTTATTGTAATCTGCGCTTTTAATAAATAGAATTCCCATGTTGTTCTTGTCTTCGTATTTCTCTTGGCGTCGTATCGCGGTGCTGAGTTTGGTTTTTGTGTTATTCCCTTATCTATTAACCTTGCCGTGCTATCACCAACACTATGGTTCGACAGATCAGAGTCGTCATTTGGTTGTGAAAAAAGATGGCCGTATCGTCGGCTATATTAAAGGTTCTGCACATCTGGGTTTGACTGAAGCGGAGCTTAAAGAAGATAAGCAGTTTTTTCAGAAAATGATCCCCAAGTCTACGCATGTTTTTTTTGAAACGAATGTTGGTCATTGGTCTGGTTTGTCTGTTGGCTTGGAGCGTATCGCGCTGGAGGTGCTTGAGCCTGTTTCGGATCAGGTTAAAACCGTCTATATGGAATCTATTGATGCGCAGAGATCGATGATTGGTTCAATTTTTTTCTATGGTGATGAGACTTATTATATTCCTTACGGCAATTTGTATGACACTTGGCCAACAGCGGCTAGTTTTATCAATTCAGGTGTATCGGTTGCGTTATGGCCGGGTACTGTTGTTTACCAGAGATTGTTGAGTACTGGTTTTGCCGATAGGCAAAATGATAAAAATGTTATGCAAATGCAAACGTTTCGCCGTGACTATCTGCGAGGCAGGACGGGTGTTATGGATTCAAAATTGATTGAGAGCTTTCGCATCGTACAGCGTGATCAACGCATGTATGCACGCATTCAACAAGTCTTGGCTGATGATGCAAATCATGGACAATTCATTGTTATCATTGGTATGGCGCATCTGGCAGCAGATGATGGCTTATTGTCTCACTTTAAAGCAGATGGTTATGTGATTGAATCTATGTCGATGCATCGATTAGATTAAGCGATGATTTGAATAGGACGAGGAGGCTTTGTTATGAATGAATGGATGAGTTTTTGTGTAGTGCTTTTTGTATTTGCTGGGGTTTATCGATCTAGTCAAATCTCTCAACGTGTGCGCAATCTTGAAGCAGAGGTGCAGCGCCTCTGTCACATCATTCGTTCTGAGCGGCAGTTTAGTGTGACCCCAGGTGCTGAGGGTTCAGAGGGAAATGCTTTTCTAGATCTCGTTTTACGCATGCTCACCGCTGCTGCTACGCAACAGCAAGATAGGTCCGTGGTATCGCTTGATCATGTTGAGTCAAGTGCAGGGATTGCTGGTTCATACGCTGGTGCTCGATCATTTGCAGTTTCACTTATGGATTCTTTTGGTAGGCATTTGGCAGTGTGGATTGGTGGTGTTGCGATTATTTTATCAGGATTTTTCTTAGTGAAATATTCGGTTGAATCCGGTCTTCTGAGTCCAATGGTTCGTGTTGGTTTGAGTGTTGTTTTGGCTAATATGTTGCTTGTGGCAGCTGGGTTTTTACATCATCGATGCGCGATTGCCAATCAATTACGGATTGTGCAGGCGCTGACAGGTTCTGCGGTTGCTATTTTATATGCCGCAATTTTTGCTGCATTTAACATGTATCAGTTTCTTGGGCCTTATCAAGCGCTTGTGTTATTAGCCTTGTGTACTGGTGGGTCTTTCTATTTAGCGTTACAATTAGGTATGCCGGTTGCTTTGCTTGGTTTAATTGGTGGCTATACGGTGCCAGCTTTGGTTGGTGCGACTGCTATTCCTGATATGGTGCTTTATCTCTATCTGTATGTGATTTTTGGCATGGCATTTAGTCTGATTAAGCGGATGCATTGGTGGTCTTTATCCTTACCTGTTTTGTTGATCACGATGCTGTTAGGGGTGGGGTATCATGCTGTTTTTGGGCAACCACAGGTTTTTTCTTTGTCTGTGTTTGCGCTTGCAGTCTGTGTGACTTCAGGCGTACTCTCTGCCCGTGCTTATCAAGATGCAACGGTTGACTATGCACTTTGGGCTTCTGATGCTGGGCGTTTAAACCTTGTCTCCTTGGGTGGGATAATGTTGTTATTGAGCGGTATGTTGCAGTTTTCTGGGTTTGACGAGGCGACTTGGGTTTTATTTGCCGCTACGTCTATCGCTGGCCTAGGCCTTGCAACTTTGCGTGTGCATCTTTATGGGTTTATGCCTTTGGTTTCTCTGTGTATGAATGGATTGATGCTCGGGTCGTGGCACCCGGTGGATAATGGGGCGTTCTTCATCGTGCTTACTGCTTTTGCCATGCTTTATGTGTGTTGGTCTGGCATTGCTTTGTGGTCGAGTGCTGTGCCAGTGTTGTGGGCTGGCGTTTTTGCTGGTTCCAGTTTAGGATTTTATCTGTTGGCATACGGGAAGTTATCAACTTTATACACCTTGAGTCCTGTGCTTGTATCGCTGTGGGGTTTGTTTGCTCTCGTGGCTTCTGGCGTGTCTGTGATGCTGTTTTTGTGTGCTCAGCGCGCTTGTTTTGCACATCATGATGAACAAAAGTCATGGGTGTGTGCAGTATTTGCAGGGCTTGCCTCAACTTTTTTTGTGCTTGCCTGTGTGATTGTGCTTGATGGCGCAGTATTGCCGATTGCGGTTAGTTTACAAATGGTGGTAACGAGTTGGTTATGTCGTGGATCGTGTGAGGATATTTTTCGAGCATTGACGCGCTGCCTTGCTGTGCTTTATGGTTGTTTGCTGTTGCCGCAAGCTTTCTTGTGGTTGGAGTCGCTCATGCTGGGTGCCACGTCAGCTGTTTATCCTGCAGACTTATTGATTGCTTATGCGCCCGCGTTGCAATTGGCGATTCCTGCGGTTAGTTTTTTGCTTGCAGCTAAGCATATTCGGGATTTGTCTGCTACAAACTTGGCTGATTATTTTGATCGTGTTGCTGTGCTGTTGTCGACTATCATGGTATTTTTTATGGCTCGTCAGGCCTTGCACGATGGACCGGATTTATTATTGATCGTTCCAGCACATTGGATTGCTAGTGTGGTGAGTAATGTGTTATTGGTGTGGGGATGTGCGTTGTTAGCACTCGGTCGTTGCTTGGATAGATCTATGATCTTGCGTATGGGCCTAGCTGTGATTGGCATGGCTGTCGCGCGATTACTATTTTTTGATGTGTTGATTGGCAACCCATTGTGGACGCCTGTATCTATATTTGGATGGGGGCCGTTGACGACTTTATTGGTGCCCTATGCCTTGCCGTTATTATGGACTGAGTTGGCTTGTATGCTCTTGCAGGATGATGCGTCCTTACCGGTTTTTCGCCGTTATGCGAGGGGGTTTGCGTGTCTCATGGTGTTTGTGCTTGTGAACTTATACGTGCGCTATGCTTTTCATGGTGCGCAGATGCATCTTGGGCTGGCATCACATGCTGAGCTGTATACTTATTCACTTGCCTGGCTGCTGATGGCAGTGGGGGTATTATTAGCAGGTATTCGTTATCAAGATTTATGGATGCGTCGCTTATCCAGTGGGCTTATTTTATTAACGGTTGCCAAAGTATTTCTCTATGATGCAGCTGCGTTGGAAGGTTTGTATCGCGTGTTGTCATTTCTTGGTCTTGGCTTGTGTTTATTGGTTTTGAGCTGGCTATATGCACGCTTTGTGAAAATAGCGTCACCTAAGCCCCTGATGAGCGAGCATAGTTAGTGTCGTGAGCGGTTAGGATACGCTTGTTTCTGGCCTGATTATAGCGATGGACAAATGCATGCCTAAGGTCGTTTGCATACTTAGGCAAACTTCTGTTTTCTGTGCGCCATGCCTAGGTGTAGGTCTTTGTATTAGCTGTGCTGTTTGTGTTGCCATGTTGACAAGTCGATGCTTGTACTAGCGCAGCGCGGGTTTTTTCTCATTCGCTATCTGTGTGGGTTGGTTGCTTTTCTTATTAAGTGTCTGTCTTTATTTTTTATTAGGCACTCATTGTGTTTTGAAAAAAATCCTATTTTTTTACGGTATTGCATCGATATGTGCTATATCGTTGACTTACTTTGATTCGTAACACGTTATATAGATTTAAGATGGTCAATGCACAAGGAAAAAAGCCGACTGTACAGGTATTACTTAGTCCGCAAGTTGCATATTTTAAGACGGTTTTGCGTCGACAAGCAGCCTTGTGTTGTCAATTATTGACGGTGAATCGTTTTGCAGATCAAGAATGCCATGTGCAAATGCCGCCCGATCTATCGGGTCAGCCTGTGGTGATTATGCATGCGTTAACACCACCAGTGCATGATGATATCATGCAGCTTTTATTGATGGTGGATGCTGCTAAGCGTGCTGGCTGCTCTCGTGTTGCTGTGTTTGTGCCGTATCTTGCTTATGCGCGTCAAGATAGGGCGGAGACGGATCATGAATCTTTGGGGCTTGCCTTGTTGGCTCAGATGCTGCATGTTGCCGGCGTGGATGCACTGGCAACCATTGATTTGCATAATCCTGCTGCTGTGAAGCATTTTCCAATGCCAGTGGTGAACTTGTCTAGTTTTGCTTTGTTATCATCGCATTTTCAGCCATCGGATCGTCTTTCAGTGGTGTATCCTGACGGTGGAAGCTTTGCACGTTGTCGGCAATGGACGTCTCAATTTAAGGCTGACAAAGTGGTTATGCATAAACACAGGCCGGCGGCTAATCAGTGTGAAATTGTTGATGTTGTTGGTCAAGTGCAAGGCCGTGATTGTGTGATTATTGATGATATGATTGATACGGGTGGCACCTTGGCAAAAGTTGTAACGCTTTTGCATGCTCGGGGGGCAGGGCGCATTCAAATGATTGCAACCCATGCGTTATTGTCAGGCTCAGCGATTGAGACTTTGCGCGATCTACCGGTGGATAGTTTTTTGATA
>DCKN01000042.1:782-12393 GCA_002320385.1 Proteobacteria bacterium UBA1673 | reverse complement strand
CAATGGTCATGCCAATCAATGATGTTATTGAATGTATTCAGCAACAAATTAATGAAGATGCCAGAATTGATTGCGTGAAAGTTACTATTACAGACATAGAGGCAGGTCCAGACGAGTTGCTTACATTAAAAAGCGTACACGGAAACTGGGACTTAAAGCGCTGTGTGCTTGCAGACGGGGCAAACTCAAATCTAAGCCGAAGTTTCCCAAGAAGTGGTGAATCCTATGCGCAGCCCATGCAGAGTATCATTTTGCCGATTAAGGCACGCCATTGGCAACAAGGCGCAGCGTTAATTCGTCAAGATCGACAGACAGTCTTTGGCGTGGTTCCAGGTCCTCAAAAAGAGTCTGGCTGGATTATCGCCACGACAGCTTATCACGAAACTTTGAATCAACACGCATGGAAAGATCAATATAATGATGATATCCTCAATGCTAGTTTATCAACGCGTCTAGGTGAAATCACCATTACAGATACGCCGGTTCGTCGGATTAGCATGTTACAGAAGCAGTCTATCATTGCTCAGGACGGCATCATTCGTATGGGTAATACTGCTTTGAGCACGCCACCAATTGGTGCACAAGGGCTTAATCTTGCGCTACAAGACTGTTGTGAACTTTTTCAGTTACAAAAGCGATATGCTTGGCAGGAAAACAAAGCCATAAACTGGCAAAAACAATTGGTTGCTAGCTGCCAAAGACGGCACGATTTTTGGTTTCAGAACATGAAACATGCACTGGATCGTCTAAATAGTCATGGAAATATATCCAATTTAATCAATGGCATGGCATGGGCCTTCGTAGGGTCCAATCACACCATCCAAAGTCAAATAGCTCGCGTAGGCCAGGGAGTATTTTAGATGGCGCATCAACAATCTACTAGTGTGGATGTTTTGATCATTGGTGGGGGAATCATTGGCTTAACGCTGTGTAACCTCTTGCTGAGAGCTGGCTACCGCGTCGGTTTAGTTGATAAAAAAATAGTTCGCGATAGCCCAGACAGTACAAGCCTAAAAAATGCTGCTTGGGTCAGTGCGCTTGCGCGACCCGGGCAGCGCTTATTTGAAAAAATAGGTATTTGGGAGAATATTTTGCAGTCTGCAGCGCCTTACACGGATATGCAAGTTGCCTTGTGCAACAGAGAAAAAATCGTATTCTCAAATCGAGATATCGGCCAGGAAAATCTTGGATATATCGTCAATAATACAACCATGCTTAAATATTTATGGGGCGCAGTTTCAAATTGGCGTCAACGGCTAAGCATCTTCGAGGACCAGCCACTGTCATGGACTGACCATGAAAGAAAACTTGAACTACAATCTGGAGAAGTGTGCTACACATCATTATTAATCGGCGCAGATGGTGCTCGTTCATGGACAAGATCTGCATGCAAAATTGAATTGAAGTCAAATTCATATATTCATGACAGTGGTTATATTGGCGTACTAAAGCATCATATACCTCACGAAAATCAAGCCAGACAAGTCTTCTACGATGCTGGGGTAATTGGTCTTTTGCCAACGAGAGATCCAGAGGCGAGTATTTGTGTCTGGTCAACAACGGACCAAGGTAATGGCGGTAAAGAAAGTCCCATGACAGGTGATATCGAACACCTTAATAGACTATTTAATGACGTCTTTGAGCCAGCAGAATACACGTTGGACGGTACGTGGACGCGGCGACCCATATACAGCCACCAAGCATGTAGTTATGTCAGAGAAAATGCCCTACTTGTCGGCGATGCAGCGCTGTGTCTACACCCACTCGCAGGCCAAGGTCTAAACATAGGATTGCGTCAGGTAGAAATATTAGCAAAATGCATCATAGCAGCAGGTAAAGCCAATAGCCTTAGTGAGTTTGATGATTACGCAAATAGCTATCAGAGGCAATGTCGAGGCTATGACGCCTTGTCTCAACAAGTAATAAGCTGGTGCAGAACATCAATGACTTCAACAGGCCCAATGCAGCATATGCTCGGTTTTGGAGCGTATCTCCTTAATAAATCATCTTTATTAAAACGGCAGTTGATCCGCCACGCATTAGAAGGAAATCAAGGTTAACCGGAATCCTTAAGGAAAAATAAGTATAAGGCACAAGTTGCTTACTTGAAAAAAATATGTATACTGTGAATAACCTATTCGAGAAATTATATGAAAAAAATACTCTCAATTCTTGCACTTGCTTGCTCAAGTGCCTTCGCGGTAGAATTTATTGAATTAGAATGCCACTCTGGTGTGCGCAAATGTACACATGATGAATGCGTAACAATTGTATTCAATAATAAAACCGCCTCACAAGTCCACGTTGATGGTTTATTAGATGCATCTTTAACTGGGGCAGCGCAGTTTATGAACTCGAAGTTTCACTTTTCACGCGAATTCAGCCCTGGAGAGACCTCTTGTTATGTTGAGACAGGAGGTATGGGCAAATGGACAAAAAGTGTCAAAGTAGTACTTCGTACTAAAGAAGGATCATGTGATATCTTTTTGCCCAAAAGTGCTGTCATGGCTAGCGATATGTACCGAGCGAATATCGAGTCTACAAATTATTGCGTTATTTCTCGCTAAGTGTCCGTGACTAGTCGCGCCACGTCTCAGGAAATTAATCAACAAGATATTGATGTAATGGTAGTCGGCGCTGCTGGAAAAATGGGTCGGCTCGCGTGTCAGGCTTTAACTGACGACATTAAAGTCAGGACCGTCATCTCTGTATTGCGGAGCGAGTGCCTACAATCAATGCTGGTGGAGCATCAACCTCATATCCTACTAGAGTTAACGGATATTGATTCCGTTTTCTTGAATACAAGGATTGCTTGTGAATATGGTATCCCAGTGGTTGTTGGATCCAGTGGATTGACTGCTGATCAGTTACAGGCTTTGGATGCACTAAGTCGGAAAAAACAGATACAGATACTTGTTGTACCTAATTTTTCAATCGCAGCAGTGATGATGGTTAAAGCGGCGCGCATGAGTGCTGAATGGTTGGCAGACTGCGAAATTATTGAATATCATCATGCTGAAAAAAAAGACGCCCCGTCTGCAACTAGTCTGTATACTGCTGATGCTATTTACCAGGCTGGTCAAAAAAGCGAGGGAAAGTGCGTTGCCTCAACGGCAGGATATATTCACAAATCTTGTGTGCCAATTCACAGTGTTCGGACTCCGGGGTTTGTAGCAAAGCAGGACGTCATTTTTTCACAAAGTGGAGAGCGTTTAACCTTGAGTCTATCTCAGATCACTAGAGAAGCATTCATGCCGGGCGTTAAGCTAGCAGTCCACAGAATCAGAAGGCTTCACGCTGGATTACAGTGTGGTTTAGAGGCAGTTCTGGATTTGTCTAGTAGCAAGTTACAAGTCTCAGGGGTGCCGAGCTAAAGTTACAGGGTATTTTGGCTCCGTAAGTGCTAAACGATTACCAATCCTGAGCGAGATGGTTTTTTTACTTGGTCACCCTCCACGTGAAAAGTGGCTATCAGTGCTTGTAAGCTTGGATGTATCTCGGCATAGGTTCGAAAATCTAAATGACTGAGTTGATCAGTAATAGCTGATTTAGTACGAAGCTGCATTTTAGTTTTGATATTTTTCAGGTAAAACTCAACTGTTCTAGCAGATAAGTTCAACAAAATTCCAGTAGATTTAATCGTGTGGCCTTGAAGTATGCAATAAATGCACTCAGCTTCTCGTTCCGTAAAATAGAGGTGATCATATGGGGCGGGCAGCGGGTAAGTAACTTTGGGCGGTGCAGTGGATTTGATCTCGGTAGAGTCTTCCATTTTTTCAATAAATATATCAGTTTCCTGAAGGTTTGAGTAGCGACAACAATAGCCCCTTTGCTCATAGAGATGCACTTCTTCAAGGATAATTTGCCAGTAATAATACATGATGGAGTCTCGGTGAACCTAATTTAAGTATTTCATAATTATCATTGATATCAATACCGTGTGTTATTGCTTACACGCATTAAATATAAATGATTATGAATGATCAGTCTATCTATTACGTAAATAAATGTTATGACTGATAAGTAAATCATTGTGTGCTTATATTTTGACCATCGGTAGAGCCCATAGTAGATTTCAATAAAAAAGGTATAATCCTAGCTCTTACACCCTTAGGAAAACACATAAGCGATCAAAAGCCAAAATTGATAACAGATATGATTTACTACTATAGGTGAACAGTACACACTCTATCGGTTATATTCGTTGAGGTGTGGGCATCACAAAGGCGATACTATGATCTCAGCGGATAAAATCGATAGATGATAAATAGGAATCATGACAGTCGCACTTAGTATAATCAATAAAGTAATCTCAGTGATGCAGAAAATAAGTGGTTCTAGCCATGATCACACACATCATCCTGCCGGCCACCAAGTGATCATTGGCTTAACTTGTGGGAAGTCTTACGGTTATTTGATGTATTTAGTACGTATATGGATGCTGTTACCAGTGACATGTAAGGCATGATCGCCACATAAAACAGATGCATCACCATCTTTGGCAGAAAACTTGCAATGATACTTGGAATGACTGCAAGTAGTAATACCGTAAAGAAAACATCCCAGAATCCAGCTTTTTTGACCAAAGTATGCGATGAGGCAAACATTTGTAATATCGAAATTCTATGGTCCACTAAAAAATACACCCCAAACATCCACACGGTTGTAAAATAAACCACATACAGAACGTAGGCAATCAATACGGCAATAATCGCAAAAGTGCTGTATGCGGATATGGATGCTAAGCCGCTCCAAAAATCCTTACCGTAAAACAAAAATAGGCCTGCAGCAATTATGGCAGGGCCTAAGCGCGCGAGTAAGGTGAGTAATATGAAAGCTAACGACTTCAACCATCGCCCTTCGTAAAAGCCATAGGACATAGAGTCACAGAAAACTAATTGCTTATTTCGTGCAGCATTGATTAGTAGTTTCGTAAATCCTGCGTAAATACCCCCAAAGGCGATGATGCCAACCCCTGTCACACACAAACAAGCAGCCACAACAAAGTAAGTAATACAATTGAGTAACAGCATCCAATAATGCTGTCTAGTCAGCGTCAACGCTAAGGCAAAATAGTCATGAATTCTGGGGTGGTTTTTGCGTTTGCTCATGGTCTGCCTCGGAAGATTTAGTCATAACGTAACACAAACAACATCTTTTGTCTCGTGCTTTGCCGTGCGTTAAAAAATAATATGTGAAATCAGTGCAGAAGCAATTGATGAAATAAGTTATGAAGAACGATGTTTAAAATGCTTGCCAGTGCGGGTTTGATCATGAGCTAGGACTAGTTTATAATATAAAAGTCTAGGTTAGTGCTGTTATTTCTTTTGGATCTATAATCAATCGCACTGGGACGGCATTTATCTTGGTTGTTGTGTAGGCCTGCCACGAGTAGGAAACCTGATACTAATTATACCGCCCAAAATGAACCAAGAGGTTCAAGCGAGATCGGCATTAACTCTAGACGCTTTAACCCTTAGCAAGTGTCCTCATGCCAATTCAAAACAAGAAACAATTAAGAGAGTGTATGCTTAAGCAGCGAAAGGTGCTACCAAAACAAGCGCGACAGCAGGCTGAGCAAAGACTACTTAAGCAGATCATTCAATCGAAGTTATGGCAAGAAAGTCAACATATTGGATGTTATCTTGCGCGACAGGATGAGCTTGATACAGCCGCAATTATTCAACATTCAGTCCATGTAGGTAAGAAAATATCAGCACCAGTGACCACTGGACCTAGTTCCATGAAATTCGTGCGCTACCAACCTGGAGATATCTGTCATGTCCATCCGAAATATGGTGTCAGTGAGCCCTCGCAGCAGAAAGAGGATAGCTCGTCCGATATTGATCTTCTCATCGTGCCAGCTGTTGCTTTAGATGTTGAAGGTCATCGTCTTGGCTATGGTGCTGGCTATTATGATCGATTTTTACAAAAGCATCCTGCTTTAATTAATCGCACGATTGGTATTGCCTTCAAATGCTGCTACTGCGATTCAATCATGCCTGAGCCACACGATCAAAAAATGGCATACACCATTCTTGCCTAGCATTTAATGACGGCTAGTTTGGATCAATAATCCATAGATTGTAGGCATTGAAGCAGTGCATGACTGAAGATCGGCTTTCTTACTATCTTTCCATTTTTTTTTGAATGGACGCGATCTTTTTCCGTTTGCAAGGGGGAGGGGTGCTCCTTTGAGAAAAAAGGCCCATGCCAGAAGCACGTCCAAGGCCATAGAAGTGTTTGTAATAGTCAGTAATTTCCTGGCCCTCTTGAGTGGGGCGAGGGCAGTTTGACTGATATATGTTTCGGAAACGGTTTAGGATCGTATCAATTACATCTACAAACTGGTTTCTTCGAGCAGCTCGAAGGCAATCAAGCACAATAGCATCTTGGCGGTCAGGCATTAAGGGGTAACTGAATAAAACAGAAAGGGCTTCGCTTTGATTATTACTAGCGGCTAAGGTAAATGCAGTTTCCCCAAAAATATTACATAGATAAACATCTAATTTTGGATGGTTCATCAACGCCTTGACCATAGTCGTGCGTCCGTGCATACACGCGTACATAAGGGCAGTTTGCTGATAGTCATCTGCCTGGTTGATGATGAGCTCAGGCCTTTTGAGTAGCATGTGCATAGCCTGTTCACAACAATTGATAACAGCAATGACCAAGGCAGAGCGATACTTGTGGTTGATTTGATTGATATCAGCCTGATTCTCAATCAGCCATATTGCAGAAGCCGCAGCACTGCACTTTATCGCATGCATCAGGGGCGTGTAAGCATAAGCGTCTCTAGTATCAAGTTGTGCGCCCAGGGAATGAAGAAGGGGTAATGCAATGAATCGATTATTGCACACTGCATACGTGACTGCATTGTGATTATTTTGGTCAACTGTATTGACGTCAGGCGAGTGGGACAAAAGTACTTTAATTAAGACAGGATCACCATGCCTACACGCATGCATCAACGGTGTTGATCCATCTGGTAAACGGGCATCAACATGCGCTCCAAAGTGCAGTAGTGTTTTGGTCATGCGGATATCGCAACGAGATACAGCGATGGTAAGCGGCATGGCGCCGCATCCAGCTGGCTGGTTGATTTGTGCTCGACAAAAAGGATGGGTCATCATTTGTTCTAATAAATCAAAATTACCAGTCATCGCAGCAATAATGATGGGTGTTGCACCATCAGGTCGAAGCGATTTTTGAATGAAGTCTTGTGGTAGACTTCGAAGGAGTAAGGGAGCTAAGTCATTGAATGCATGCACGGCAATCATGGTTAGTAAATTATCTCCATCGATACTGAGATAATGCCAGTCATTTAGCTGAATGCGACGATGTAAGTGCCGGTGTAACGAATTGCGCACACGAGATGGTGAAGTTGCTGGGGTCAGACAGTGCATTACTTGGTTAAGTCACGATCAGTTCAAGGTTTTAATACTAGCACGGAGTGATCAATGCTGGCAATGCGTGTTTTAAGCGTGCTAGAAAATCATTGATTGAAGAAGGGCATCAAAAAGTCGTGCTGGTAAAGTTAGGACGGTAGTAAAGTCGTTGGCTTGGGTAAACCAACACAAGGCGTTGATTTGCAACCAGCAAATAGTTAAGATACAGCGAAAGATAAAGACACTGTTATGGAAAAAAATGAGCACAGAAAGTCCAATAAACATATCCCGAGTTGTTTTACCCGGATCTTAGATTACTTGTCTTGTGTTCGGGAAGAAAAATTAAAAGATGTGTTCACGCCTGTGGGTAATTTTGATGGTGATCAATTGTTTAGAGGTGGGGCTACTGAAATGCAAGAAGAGCATGAGACATCACAAGAAGGGAATATTTGTGCTCACACTGATAATAATTGTGGCAAAATAAAATCAGAACAAATGCCAGCGTCCATGGATAATCATTCAAGTAAAAGCCATTCGCTTGAAGGGCTGTCAAACAAAGAGCAGTCTGACAATGGACTGTCAGACGATGAGCTGTTAGACGAAGAACAGCCATTAATACTTGAGGCGTTACAAACGCATGGAGTCAAAAGTCCATACGTCAATAATGCCAGCACTGAAAATTCTGGGGGGCTTAGTACTTTTTTTTGCCGATCTGCCGCTCACGTTGGCAATCATGATGGTATGTACACAGAGCCAGAGCTTGAAGCAATAGCCGGTCATCATGGTCGTGATGAGAATCGCGCCGATCGATCACAAGGCGTCATGCCATAAAATTGGTCATGGCGCGATTGAGTCATAGTTAACTTGGATAGATCAGGCGCACATTAGCGGGTCAGGCTGAGTACAGCGTAGATAAGCCTGAAACGCCAACCGAGAATTGACATTACCTAGCGGCCGGTGCTACCAAATCCGCCAGTACCCCGCTCAGATTGATCCTCATCAAAGTCCTCAACAATACGAAGCTCAGGCCTAACAATGGGTAAGAAGACAAGTTGTGCAATGCGGTCACCAGGGACAATAGGATAATCGTCGGCACCACGATTAAGGCAGGATACCATCAGGGGGCCCTGGTAATCAGAGTCAATCAGGCCAGTGCCATTGCCTAGAATGATGCCATGCTTATGGCCTAGTCCCGACCGGGGAAGTATTTTAGCACAATAGCGATTGTGGTTAATGAAAATAGCAATGCCTGTGGGGATAAGTTGACAATCGCGTGGTTTTAAAATCGTTGTCTCGTCATGACAGGCAATGAGATCCATCGCCGCAGAGCCATTAGTTTGGTATTGTGGCATAGGCCATGATGTGCCGAGCCGTTTATCAAGAATTTTGACTTGAACAGATGAAAGGTCGATGTGAATCATGCTTTAGTTCGCTGTAATTGGATATCCCAAATAATTGTGCATCACTGCATTAAGTTTGTCAACTTCCTCCTGATTTAGGGTTAGGTTGTGGGACTCAGCGACTTGTTTGGCTTTTTGCATATCGTGATCAAAGCGCTGTTGCTCATCAGCGGCATTTTGTTGTGCGGTGGTTTCGAATAGCGTCGGGTACCGTTCCACAAGGATTCTATCGTCGATTACTACTATTTTTGTTGGCATGTTAATAATTTCAACAGGTGTTTTAACTTTGATTTTTTCGTAGAGAATGGCTAAATGCTCCGGATAAAGATTGATGCAGCCCGAAGTGTTGCGCGTGCCAATGAGGTCAGGGTTATGAGTCGCATGAATTAGATAGGTATGTGCTGATAAATGTACAGCATAGTCGCCAAGGGGATTGTCAGGACCCGCGGGCATTTTTCTAGGATGATCGGTATAGCCATTTGCATGCGCCTCTTCTAGAACACCCTTCGGAACATTCCATATTGGTTTGTAACGTTTTAATGTGATGGTCATTTTGCCCGTTGGAGAAGGGTGGTCGAGTCGTCCAACGCCGACGGGAAAAACATAAAGTTTCTGCTCATCTTGGTCAAAGAAAAACACTCGTTTTTCAGGAAGATTTATATAAACAGTGTTAGGCTTTAATCGCTTTGGTAGAATAATCTTATTAGGGATTATTACAACCATGCCGGGCTCGAGATCAGTTTCTTCGTTAAGGTGGGGATTGGCGCCGAGTAAAGCATCGTAACCAGTATTGTATTGCCTTGATAAATCATGTAGATCATTGATTGTCTCATCCACAACGGCATATTCAACAGATCCAACAGTGGGCTGGCTGCCATCGTAATTAAATACCTGGCTGAATAAGGACGGTGACAAAAACATCATGAGTGTTGACATGATCAAAAAATTATATCGCAGCATCATCATCTTATGTATAAACGTTCTGTTGCTATAGTCAATACCGAGGGATTTGTCAAAAATAAATACTAATTTATCGAAAAAGTATTGAGTATCCAGCGATTTTGAGACAGTATGAGTAAGATTTATAGTGGAACAAGCGATGAGCAAGCCTTATATTTTGATTGTTTTTGTAAGTGAAACTGGGTCAACGCAAAATCTTGCGCACAGTATTGCTCGAGGAGTCAACAGCGTTTCAGGTATTGAGGCCAAAATCCGTACAGTGGCGCCCGTGCACAGCAAGCCCCAAAGCGAGCCCAAGCAAGCAGATCAGGCTATTGCGTTTGCGTCCAGCGAAGAATTGAAGCATTGTGCAGGATTGGCGATTGGATCGCCAACCCATTTTGGCAACATGGCGTCAGCATTACAATTTTGGCTGGAGGGAACTACAAGTCTTTGGTTTTCGGGTGCGTTAGTCAATAAGCCAGTGTGCGCGTTTACATCTTCATCGAGTCTTCACGGAGGACAGGAAACAACACTCATCAATATCCTGACGCCACTGTTGCATCACGGCATGATGGTGCTAGGTGTTCCTTACACGGTTGATGCATTATCCAAAACGGAAAAAGGAGGGACGCCCTACGGGGCATCGCACGTTGCTGGTGGGCACGACAGCGATGGGCTCACCGACCACGAACACTCTATTGCGATTGAGCAAGGTAAGCGTCTTGCGCGCATTGCGTTAGCTGTTGAGCCAGTCATATCGAATGAATAGATAAACTCGAGGCATCAGGGTTATGCATAACTATCGCTGGCAACTTTACAACCAAATTGGACGATACGGGCTTATATCAAAATTACTGCATTGGGCCAGTGCAATGATTTTCTCCGCGATGCTAGTTTGGGGATTCATGATGGCTGGTTACATTTCGGGTGTAAAATATTGGTCATGGTATGGTATGCACAAGCAGATAGGGATAATCTCGCTGTGCATAATCGTAATCCGTCTGGGATACAATCTTATCGCTGCGCGTGTGAGGACGTCGCATTGGCGTCTGCACATTGCGCTGTATGCTTGTCTTGTTGCGATGCCCTTGAGCGGTTGGGTGATGTCAAGTTCGGCAGGATTTCCACCTAAGTTATTCGGTGTCAAGCTGGCTATCGTGCCAAGTGGTAACGCTTGGCTAACCAAAAGTGCAGGCTCAACACACTTGATCGTTTCATGTATTTTAATTGTACTGATTGTCTGGCACGTGGGTGGTTTGGTCATGGATTATCGCCTAGGAAAGCGGCGCATTACACGCATGGCGCTGTAGATAAATACGTCCACTAGTGTTTCAGCAACATGCTTTGTGGCAAACGCGATCGTGTCAATCTAAGTCTTCAGAAATTCTTGTAATCCAGACTGTTTTTGGGTATAATCCCGACACGCAGTAGTAAGAGTGCGCAATTAGCGACACCTTGCTTATTATGAATAACGATTTTCTATGTGTCCAGGCAATCGGGTGTCAATAGATTGTAGCTTGTGGATAGAAAGTCAGTAAAAACCCGGAGACCACTCATGGCAGCAACCGTTGAACTCAAAGAACTAATCGAACACTGTGTGCATTTCGGCCACAGAACATGCTTCTGGGAGCCTAAAATGGCCCCCTACATTTATGGGAAGAAAAGCAAAGACCTGCACATCATTAATCTTCTCAAAACAAGACCCCTGCTACAGAAAGCACTCCAAGAGATAGAGTCCATCGCAGCTAGTAATGGTAAAATCTTGTTTGTATCGACAAAGCGAGTTGCACAAGAAGCGATTGAGCAATCAGCCAAGCGGTGCGAGATGCCTTATGTCAGTAAAAGATGGCCTGGAGGTATGCTCACAAATTTTAAAACAAT
>DCKN01000042.1:0-476 GCA_002320385.1 Proteobacteria bacterium UBA1673 | reverse complement strand
TATGCTCACAAATTTTAAAACAATACTACGGTCAGTCAAAAAAATGAACGAACTAGAGACTTTTATACAGACCAAAGAGTTCTCAAGCATGAAAAAGAAAGAGCGATTGAGTGCTCAGAGAGATCTAGGAAAGCTCCAGGCAAGTTTCAACGGTATCAGGCACATGAATAGCCTGCCGGACATGATTTTCGTGATTGATGTTGGACACGAACATATTGCTGTTCGTGAAGCTAAGAAGCTGGGAATCCCAGTCGTTGGCATCGTAGATACAAACTGCTCACCGGAAGGTATCGATTACGTTGTACCAGGAAACGACGACTCTCACAAAGCAATCGACCTTTACACAAGACTTGTTGCTGATACCATTGATGTTGCCCGGGAGAAAATACGCGAAAAGATACGAGCTGCAGAAGTTAAGATGGAAGGAAAAACAAAGGTCAAGGTTGTGAAAAAAACAGCCAGTCCCAGCGATGAAA
>DCKN01000019.1 GCA_002320385.1 Proteobacteria bacterium UBA1673 | reverse complement strand
TTGATCGATTTGGTGCCTCGAATGTTGTGTCTAAATCGCCTCAGCATTCGCCATAGACGAAAGCATTTCTCGGTTACTTTACACGACAGTTTCATTTATCATGCGCCATGCGCTTGGTTGTCAGCGTTTATCCTTTGGAATCAGTTTTCTTTTTGCGCGCGCGTTCTTCTATGGTGTCGGCAACATGATGTCTGAGATAGTTTGGTTTGCATTCGCTGACATGTTTTCGGCTTAGTTTCTGCTTGCTTGCCAATGTCAGGACATAATCTATTAAAATAGAGGACATGGCTAGTTTATCTCGGTGGTTATTGATTTTCGAATATTCAATTGTTTTGTCACCGATTATTGCTGCTTCGGTTGCGGGCGTGTTTTGATCGTCATCTCTGGATTTGCTGTTTTTTTTCTCGTAGACTTGCCAGCCTGATCCATATTTAAATGTGTTTTTGTTCTCATTGAGGATGTCTACTGCCTCTGGATGGATAACCGTTTCAGGAACAATAATTGCGGGTAACCGATGCTCGTCAAGTTCGTACACAGCAAAGTACACCTGAGATAATTTCGCATCTAGCATGATTGCGATTTGATCTCCGATTTTAATATCGGTTTGTGTACATGCGTATTGATATGCATGTAGCGCGCAGTTAGATATCATAACGATTGACTGTTGATTTGCATGCGCAAGCGCTTGAGCAGTGGCTAGACCGACTCGTAGGCCTGTGAAGCTACCAGGGCCATGATTCACCACGATCGTATCCACGGTGTGTAGCTTGATATCTGCTCGACGGCATAGATGATCGATACTGTCAATGATTGCATTGGCATGTTTTTCAACTTGGTGGCAAGTTTGATAAATGACGTCGTCGCTGAATAGCGAAATAGACAAATGATGCGTGCTTGTGTCAATGGCAAGGATTGATTTTGGCAGGTTTAGTAATTTATGGTTAGGTTTCATATTGAATCAGTGAGTCGCTGCTTATCGACTCACTTTGGCGCACTTTTGCGGTAAAACCTTTATTTTTTCTCGCCTTGGTCAGTCTCTGTTTAGGTTTTGTTGAGTCTGTTGTATTTGTACTTATGCTTAGACAAGCTTGCATTAACTGTGCATTACCTTTGGTCTTTACTTCGCAGAATTCCTGCGCGGCGAAATTTGCCGGTATTGGAATAATCAGTGATCCTACTGGATAATGTTCGTTGGTGCTACTTTCATCGATGTACAATTGGTTGTTGAGGTAACATGCTGACAACAAGCTGAATTTCTTACTCTCTTTAGACTGGATCTGAATGGTGTCGCATTGATTGCCTCTCAGGGTGAATTGCATGGGCTTGACGCGCTCTGATTGATAGTTCGGATGCATGCGTGCAAGACCTTTGCTAATGGTTACTGAGATTGTGTCGCCACCGCTCATTTGGCTGTGTAATTGAGTTGCGCGTTTAGCGCTTTGGTTGTTGCGATATACAGCGATGTATTGTTTTTTGGTTTCTGGATTGAGCGATTCTATTTTTGATTTTGGCATTGCCAGTGTGAGCGATTCTTGCTCTGGATCCATACTGCAGCCGTTTAGCAAAGTGAGTAGTGTAACGATGAACGCGATAAATTGGTGGTTGAACATGCTCGAAGTCTTTGAAACTAATGCTATATTAACATGTGAATTTGCCAGATTGCAAGTCCTAGTGGTGCCTTGGCTTTGCAAATGGTGTGCATTGAATTGTTGGTTGGTATCACTCAAAGGTTTGAGTTTTTCTCCTTATTTTAGGCGACGTGCATAATAGATTGAACTCGGTTTATGGTATTGTATTTAACATTGGGTCATAGACATGTTAAACTTTTTATGGAGAGTTTGTGTCATGAATTTGTCAATTGCTGATTGTTGATGGTACATGGGGATGAGGAGCGCTGATGAGAGTTTTACAGGTTTTGCCAGAGCTTAACACGGGTGGTGTTGAGCGCGGAACATTAGAAATATCCCGAGCCTTGGTTGAAAGGGGTTACCATTCCTATGTGGTGTCCAGTGGCGGTGTGTTGGTGGCGCAATTGGAGCAAGAGGGTGGTCGTCACTTTACCATGCCGGTATCGCGTAAGCATGTGTCGACTTTGCGTTCAATTTGGCACATGAGAAAACTGATTCTTCAGATTGATCCCGATATTATTCATGTGCGGTCTCGCGTGCCGGCTTGGGTTGTTTTTTTTGCATTGCGATCAATGCGTACAAGTGAGCGACCGCTTGTAGTTTCCACCTTTCATGGTATGTATTCAAAGCCATGGTATAGTCGTGTCATGACTTTTTGCGATCATATCATTGCTGTGTCCGATACTGTCGTCGCACATATTCAAGAAACTTACGCAGTGGAGCGTAAAAAGATTACGCGGATCTATCGTGGATGCGACTGTGCAACTTTCTCGAAGAAATCCATTGATAATGCATGGTTGGATGAATGGTATGCCCGATTTCCACAGACCAAAGGTAAAGTATTATTAACCTTGCCTGCGCGCGTCACAAAGTGGAAGGGTGTTGATACTATGATTGAATTAGTAAGCCGCCTTGATCAACGATTTCATGCACTAATTGTTGGGCCAATCAATGCTAAAAAACAGCGCTATACTGAGGCATTGCAAGCTTTAATTTTGTCCAAAAATATCGCGCACAAAGTGACATTTTGTGGTTCGCGAAGTGATATTGACCAAGTGTTTCGTTTGTCTACATTGGTTTATAATTTATCAAGCAAGCCCGAGCCATTTGGTCGTGTTGTGTGCGAAGCCGCTAATGTGGGGACGAAGGTTATTGCTTGGGATATTGGTGGCCCAAAAGAAAGTCTTGAGCTGATGTTCCCTGAGGGTCTTGTTAACCCTGGTGACATGCAAGCCTTGGTTGACAAGACCCTGTCGCTTTTTGACAAAGATGATTTACAGCCAAAAGCCAATGTTTTTACCAGTCAGATGATGACGCAACAAACCATCCAATTGTATTCTGATTTGTTGCATACGGCATCAAGAGTTGTTTGTGCGGGTTCAGCTGATTAGATGTTTTGCTAACTTTGTTCTTTTGATTGTTAAATTTTATTGCATGACAAAGTCAACATGATCTCATTAGGGTGTATTGTTTCGTGGCTGATGATCATGACACTGCGTGAGCAAAATATAAATAAAAATGATCAGTCTTGTTTAATAATTTACTCATATTTTCACCGTTCTGATGCGTTAATGTAAAATCAATTTGTTCTATTAAGGGGAAGTTTAGATGCTTCTAAAAAATTTTAGTGTGAGCCAATGTTGTCATGTGTGTGTGATGATGTTTTCTTCGATCTGTGCTGCTGAGAGTTCTTTTGAGGATTTTGATTTTTCAGATTATCTATCTGAGCGCTTTGCATTGAATTTTTATGTGGGCGGGGCGAGTGAAATTACCCAGCGAGCTGAGTTTGCTTCGATTAGTTATGACATCAATACTGATGTTAGCTTTATCGTAGGCACAAGTGTTGTTGATCCGAGATATTTTCATTTTTTTGACTTGTCAATCCATAATCCATGGACTCTTTGGTCATTACAATCATCTTTTGAGCTTGGTTTTGGCCAATACGCAGATGCTGAATCGATAAAGCGTCGGATCTCTCAGAGCATATCTTTTGACTATCCTCTTGATCCTATATTTTCATTGCAGTTGGTATTCAAGCGCTTTGCTGCGATGTCTTATTCCTATAAATCGGTGGATCACTTAATTGCGCTTGGTTTGGGGTTGCGTATCTAGTCTGTTTAATTTCAGTATGCTCTGGAAGTATGTATTTTTGCTAGTTTACCAATTGATTGACTTATCCTGCTAATTTCGATAATGTGGGGTGATGTTTTATTGGTATGTCTGCATATTTTATACATGTTATCAGATAGATATTAAAGTGTTTGCTTGATTTAAGCGCACCATAAGGTAATTTATGCATCAATGATGTACCTTGAATCATTCAACTCAAAGCTAACAGAGGAATGAACTATGATGAATCAACTAACACTATTATGCCTTGGCGTCCTGAGTTTGTCGTCAGGTGCGATTGCCCAATCGGATAACGCGTCGTCGAATCAAGTCACCGCTAAGACAACAAAGCGTGCTGTCAAAAAAGCACCTGCTAAGACCAAGGCACTGCCACAGCCTAGCGATATCGCCGAGCCTAAGGCGAAAACTTATCGATCAAAATCAATTCAAGACTCAATTCCGGTAAAAGATCGCGTTTCCTTATCCTTTTATGGCTTTAATGGCAGCGAAATCTCTGCTGCTGACCAATACGTTCAGTTGTCCTATAAAGTCATGCCAGGTATGAGTTTTTCGATTGGTACAAGCCTCATAAGTCCCGGTGATTTTCACTACGGTTTAATTGATTTTCATGCGAATGAACAGATTGCAGGGTTATCGCCATCTTTCCAATTTGGCTACAGTGGTTATGAGATTGATGATGGTTTTACAACTAAGAGTGACAGTGGGTTACTCATAGGCTTTGGTTTATCTTACCCAATCAACCAATTCTCAGACCTTGACTTTAATATCAAGAGTATTTCCAGTAAAGTAGACGTTGGTGATAGTGAGATTATTTCTTCACTTGGTGTGAAAATAAACTTTTAAGTTTCGCAGCTAAAGAGCCTTAATGGCTCTTTGGTTTGTTGGATGCAATGATCATATGAATTATCTTAAACTCAGTTACCTGGCTATTGTTGTTACTCCGCTACTACATGCTGCTAATGCTCATGTATTGATGCGTGAAGAGTATCTGTCGAGTACGTTGTTTGTGTACGGACATCACCGTATCAAAGCCAGTGACGAATATCTTCAAACTGCCCTGCGATTGCTGCCTGGTTGGAGTATTGCCGCTGGCGTCGGACTCTCTCATCCAGATGATTTCAATTACTTATTACTCGATGCGCACGGTAACGCCAGCTTGACTGGCGGTGAGCTGGATTGTCTCCCTGCTTTTCAGGTCGGTTTTGCCCACTACACTGATAACCAATCATATCAGTCTCAGGATGGCCTTTTACTTGGTCTCAGCGCCTCGTGTCCGATCAATGCTTTCGCAAGTTTAGATGTTGCTACAAAGCGTTTACGCGGTAGTGGCGACTCGTCGCGTATCTACAATTTTGTATCAGTCGGTTTTAAATTTAAGCTTTGATACCTCTCTGTAGTGTTTCCAATCAGTCAATCACCTGGGTATTCCATCGTGAACGATCTTTGTATCTTCCATAATGTAAGTTGAGTGATCTTGTGTTTGCATCCATTCCGCTTTTTGCTATGCTACAAAAATCCATGTTTTTAGGTCGATGGCCATGAATAAAAAGACTGCAGAACATACGCCAATGATGCAGCAGTATTGGCAGTTGAAGTCTCAGCATTCCGATAAACTGCTTTTTTACCGGCTTGGGGACTTTTATGAGCTGTTTTATGATGATGCTAAGAAGGCTGCAAAGTTACTTGGCCTTACCTTAACTCAGCGTGGTGAGTCAAAAGGGGAGCCTATCCCTATGGCGGGAATTCCTTATCACGCGAGTGAAAATTACCTTGCTAAGTTGGTTAAATTAGGCGAGTCGGTCGCTATATGCGAGCAGATTGGTGACCCTGCATTGAGTAAAGGGCCAGTCGATCGTGCGGTCAAACGTGTTGTTACGCCAGGGACGTTGAGTGATGCAGCGTTGATGGATGAAGGTCGCTCTAATATCTTATTGGCGGCTGTCATCACAAAGTCGACGATTGGTCTTGCTTGGTTTGAACTGACCAGTGGTTCTTTTTACTATGACTATGTTGAAAATATTGCGGAAATGTGTGCAGTGGTAGCGCGTATTAATCCAGCAGAGATGCTTTGCACAGACCAAGACCGGGCCGTGATGCTTTCACATTTTCCCTCTGTGCCGGTAAGTATTCAGTCCAAAGAGAGTTTTCATCGTGCCTCTTCACGACGTTTATTGTTAGAACAATTCCAGACGCATGATCTGACTGCCTTTGGGCTTGAATCATTACCACAATGTCAGCAAGCAGCTGGTGCACTACTCAATTATGTTCAAATAACACAGCAACAACAGCTTAAACATGTCACATCGCTCTCCCGATTATCGCAATCGCAGTATATGCGTTTGGATAGTGCATCGCGCAAACACCTTGCACTCACAGAAAATGGCCTCGAGAACCATCATTATACTTTATTTAAATCGATTGATCGTTGTAGAACCCCGATGGGTAGACGATTACTTAAATATTGGCTTCACCATCCTTTACAAGATATTGCTGTTATAAGGCAGCGTCAATCTGCCGTTACAGCAATTAAGACTGCTGCTGAATCAGCTGTATCGTGTCAATCATGCCATGATCAACTTGTGGCATGTTTATCATCTTTTGGTGATATAGAGCGTATTGTTTCTCGTGTCGTACTTGGTAGTGCACGTCCTGCAGATTGTTTGACGTTGAAACATGCACTACGAAGTCTTCCGCTCCTGCAGAAACAAATGGTTGCTCTTGGGTCGATTGAGCATACTACTTTGGCTACTCTATCAGCTATTGTTGCGTATCCAGAGCTTGCTGATGAACTTGACCGCGCCATTGATGATGAACCATCTTCTTTGATTCGCGATGGTGGGGTCATTGCTAAAGGGTATGATGCTGATTTAGATGAGTTGCGAAGCTTTGCTGAAGCATCAAGCCAATTTTTGGATGATCTCTTGGCTTCTGAGCGTGAAAAAACAGGTCTTTCTAGTTTGAAAATGGGGTATAACAAAGTATCCGGTTACTATTTTGAATTGTCAAAAATTCAGGCTGTTCAAGCGCCGGATTATTTTATTCGTCGCCAGACTTTAAAAAACGCTGAGCGATTTACGATACCTGATTTGAAGCAATATGAGGATCGTGCACTTGGTGCTCGCGATAAAGCATTGGCCCTAGAAAAACAAATTTACGCGTCTTTATTAGCGGCTATCAGCGAGCACTGTCAAGCATTGCTCGCTACAAGCCATGATGTTGCCACACTGGATTGCCTATGTGCCTTTGCCGAAATAGCTTTACAATCAGGTTTTACATGTCCTGATCTAACCGTAGAGCGCGGAATCCGTATTAAATCTGGTGTGCACCCTATGTTTGTTGATTCTCACCAAAAGGGTCTTTTTGTGGCAAATGATACAGATTTAACTGATCAGCAATCGATTCATATTATTACAGGCCCCAATATGGATGGTAAGTCCACTTATATGCGTCAATGTGCGTCGCTGGTCTTGTTGGCACATCTAGGTAGTTATGTGCCTGCTGAGGCAATGCGCTGCCACGTGGTTGATCAATTATTTTGCCGTGTTGGTAGTGGTGATGATATGGCCACTGGGCGTTCAACATTTATGGTCGAGATGACGGAGGCTGCAGCTATTTTGCACCACGCGACGCTCAGAAGTCTTGTGTTAATGGATGAGATCGGACGAGGGACATCAACATACGATGGTCTTGCTTTGGCTTGGGCCATTGTTGAACATTTACGTGAATGTAATCAATCCATGGTACTATTTGCAACCCACTATTTTGAAATAACCGATCTTCAGGCGATCCATCCGCAAATCGTTAACTGGCATTTACAGGCTAAGGAGTCATCTGGGCGTTTGGTTTTTTTATACCGACTTGCTCAAGGCGCCACATCTAAAAGTTATGGATTGCAAGTGGCAAGATTAGCTGGTGTTCCTGCCTCATGTTTACTTCGAGCTAAAGAAAAACTAAAAGATTTTTCTTACGCTCACCAAGCTACCGTGCAATCGCATTTACCTTTGGTTGATGCTGAGCCTGAAGAGGATTGGCAGCAGCACTATCAGATGCTTGCTGATCAGATAAAATCATATGATCTTGATCATTTGTCACCGCGTGAAGCGTTACACGTGCTCTACGACCTTGTTGAAAATCTTCAGGTTGTTGATAGCACTGCGTAGTACTCCGATGTGATCTTACTTGTGTTTATGGTTTTGCCTAGATGTTTTGATGCAACTGAGCCTGCGCTGTTTTCAGTATCGGTGTATTTACATTCAGGTAAATATTAACACCTGCTTTAATTCAAGTTTTTAATCGTCTGGTTGACAAACTTGTAGAAATCATTGGTGTCCATAGCACCGATCGTGCGGCCGATTTCTATTTGGTTCTCGTCTACGATGACAAAAGCTGGTACGCCATCGATCGGGTTGCTTAATTTTCCAGCAGAGAGTAATTCTCTGTACAGTGTCATATTTCTCCGTTCAGACAAGTCGTATTTTGATAATTTTGGGATATTTTCTCCTAGGAACTTTGGTGCGTCAGCATCGTAGGTTGTCCCGGTCGTGTTCATCCAAGTTTTGCAATGCCCACAGTATTTGTTGTAAAAAACATAGATTTCATACTGCGATTGTGTCGCGTTGGCGAGTGCGGCAACACATGTAATCAGTAGACATAGTGTACGTTTGGCTGCGCGAGAATAATAATGTGAAAGTGCGTTTAACATATTGATTGCTCCAGTTAATATCCGATAATTATCGATATGATAAACCATATGATATGAAATGTCTATGTGTAATCTATTTGATTTCATCTCTCTAATCATTGCGCAATGATTAACTTTATCAGGCTCTGTACTGTTGTGCTTTTTGACTGCCACTACACTCGCTTGATGCCCGATGATACGCTGTAGCATGGATACTTCACGTTGCGTTGATTTCTACATGATAACCGGTATATTTGCGTATATTGATGACGCCAATATCGAATAGTAAGTACTGTCCTTTCATCGCAATCAGTGTGCCTGTAAATGAGGGTGTTTTGTCGACATTGATCGATTTGATCACTAGTGGACAATCAAGTCTTGGGTAGACAAAGGATTGCATATCATAATTTTTATCGATTGGACGTGGGTGCTTGTCGGCGAAGTGCGGATTGTTTTCGATGATTGTATTGATCTCTGATTGGTGTGACTCAAGGTGTTGGGTCCAAAAAGATTTTAAGTCTATCGCGTAGATATCTTCTTTTAACATTGCTCTCCAATTTGTTTTATCACTCATTGATTTTTTAATGACTGACTCAAGTAAGCCAGATTGTAGCCGGTTGTGCACCTCGTAAATGGGTAGTGCTAAGGTCGCACCTTGATCGAACCATCGAGAGGGGATGTTTTTTTGTTTGGTGATCCCGACTTTGATGCCAGATGTCACTGACAGGTAGACAACGTGTTTTTTCATACAAACGTTATTTCCCCATTCAGGTTCTCGACATGTTCCCAGATGATAATGACACAGTTCTGGTTTGACAATGCACTGGTCGCAACGGGCAAGTTTTCTGAAGCATACAAAACAATAACCCTGGTTAAATGATTTTTTGATGGGTCTTTTACAATAAATGCATTCGATGGCGCCTGAAAACTTAAATGTTAGCTGTTTCCCCAACATATCGTTAAGAGGAACATCGGTCCCAAGATCGCAAGATAAGGCGTATTGCACTACATCACCATGATTGATGCTCAATTTTCTTAAGAACCCATTGCTGATTAACATCTTCACTCCGCTGATGACTAATTATCACACATGACTCGTCATTTCTTGTTGAAAATGTCACGTCAACTGCTATTATAGAAAGTGTTAAGAAGTCTTTCAATAGGGGGGAACTATGCAAACATTTTCTTTAAATATGACCAAGTTGTTATTGGTGTGTGCACTGGCGTCTACCGCGCACGCATCGCCAGTTGACGTGACCAACCATGTTGTTGATGGTGTTACGAAAAAGGCACTTGCTTTCAAACGGCGCGCAGCGATGACGCAAGAGCTAGGTAATCAAATTCAACGTTTAGGTCATCCCAGCTTAACTCTCGCTGATGAAAAACCGCAGCCAAAGTTAGTCAGTTCAAATAGTCCTGCGCAGTCGCAGCAAGCATCTACAAGTCGGGATCAGAATGCTACGTCCACGCTCGCAGCCAAAGATCGTCGAAGTGATAGTGAAAAGTCCGGGACAAATACGCGGTCAACACTGCCACAGACCAGCTTCTCTCATATTAGTTCATTTTGGCAATCTTCCAATGATAAGAAGACTGCCTCTAACCACGAGAAAATGAAAGTATATAGGGAGCCTAGTACGAAGGCTAAAGTTCTTACACAAGTCTCTCCGGCACAGAATTTTTCTGTTGAGCAAGGCGACTGGGTCAAGATCAAAACTTCAGAGGGGATCGTTGGATGGTCGCTTGTGAAAGATGTTGAGCAGAATATTACCAATGCATGGGCTGATGAATATCAGGTCATAATGAACGGTCAGTCGTCAAATTATACAGTGACTAAAATAAGTGCTGAAGTGAGAAAAAAGCGTCAAAAGGCTATGATTGAGCGCCAAAACCAGCGTCTCAAGCAACTTTCAGCATTGTGGGAGCAGGATTTCTTCCACTACGATGATGTTCAGGGTAGGCAAGATGAAATCAAAACGCTCAAAGACCAAGTGATGGCATTAAATGAGCAGATCAAAGACTTACAAGCACCCAAAAAGGATACGGCTTGATCTTGGGTCGAAATCTGATTTAAGTCTAAAATGAGATTTTAATTTTGTGTTCATAGTTGAGAAGGGTACTCTGTCATGATTTTCAAAACACACCGGATTGCCGGGTTGGTATTGTTAATGCTACTGTCTGGATGTTCATGGCTTGATGATCCAGGCCCAGGTGGTACTAAAGCTCGATCTAGTTTATCACCTTCCAGAGATGCTTTATCTATTCCCTCTATCGGTGATCGCACTGGTATTCCATCGCAGTCAGAACGCATTTCTCAAATAAGAGAGCGTGCTAAGCAACGTCAGGAAAATGTTAACTATTCTGATGTCATTGACCCATCTCGTAATGCTTCGGCGCAGATAACTCCTAACTCAGCTCAGCAGATTAATGACTTGTTTTTATCTGGTAAATTGTCGAATGTTGCCAATGAAATTTCTCGGTGTAGCAAAAATAAGAGCTCAACAAGTTCATCATCAGGCTGCTCGACAAGTTCCATCAAAAAGAGTATCGATGATCTGTCGCAGCGAACGAGCAGAAGTGCGAGTAGGTTTTCTGATCCACGTGTCAAGAAAAGCTTTAGGACCGTTTGCTCGCGCTGTCAGTATCAATCTAAATCTAAACGAATTTGTGTTAACAGCAAGACCCAAACAAGACAATGTCCTACATGTGGTCAAATTATGAAGGAAATGAAGAGCTATAACGAGATTGCCAAATATATGCGACAGACAAACATGACTTCATCTGACAACACTGTCTCTTGTAATGTTAATCAATTGCGCCATGGTCATGGCCAAATGCGTAATAATAATCAAACGAACTCTAAAATGAGCACTAAGCATTGACCTTAATCCCTAACTTAAGTACAATAGCTTCACATTCCCCGGTAGCTCAGTCGGTAGAGCAAATGGCTGTTAACCATTGGGTCGGCGGTTCGAGCCCGTCCCGGGGAGTTCCTTTGAATAGATGTCCCCCTTGTTTGACGATACTGCCCGTGGGCTTTGTGACCTCCATCACTGCTTGATATGATCACATCAAGATGACCAAAGCTTTATGATAGTCTCAGCGTGACTAGTGCCTCGTGCTGGGTAAACCTTGCAGTAGACAACACTTAACTATTTTTTATCTTCATCTGTTGCTTTTGGTGCCTCAGGAGTTGCTTCAGGTTTTTCAGTTTCTGCCTGTGCTGTTGTTTCCGTAGGTGCTGGTTCAGTCTTCACTTCTGGCGACGCAGTTGCTTGGCTTTCACCAGTTGGGGCAGTTTCTTGCGCATTCCCTTCAGATTCTATCTTAATGTACGGTTGTACTTCCTCGGTTAATGCATTTAGATTTGTGTTAAAAGCAGATAGCGCTGATGACAGTTCCTTGAGCTTTGTGCTTATTTGTGCTGATGCATCTTTCATGCGTTGTATGCGAACATTCATCGGCTCATTTGCTTTTTCCTTTGGAATTGCATAGTCGGGGTTGATGGTTGAACGCACAGTGTTAAAAATACCTTTGAGTTGCTTATCAAAATCAGATGCCATAATAATCTCCTTGAATCATCTTACTTTAGTTATATAGCACATATATCTGAGTATGTTCGCAAATATTTCGGCTTTTTTCTATTTTTCACTCGACGATTTTTTTGATTACTGTGGTTGCTCCTTGGCGTATTTATGAAAAGTGCTTTTTCTTAAATGATATGATGGTGGATTAGTTTTTCTTTCATGAGTCTAATGGCAATGCCACGATGGCTGATTTGATGTTTTATTTTAAGTTGTAGTGTTGCTAGAGATTTTTTGTATTGTGGATGAAAGAAAACGGGATCATAGCCAAACCCGTTTTCTCCGGTCGGTTTGTCTAGTATAAATCCCTCGCAAATACCCTCAGCAACGATTGGCTGAGGATCAAGTTCGTATCGAAGATAGACCAAACAACAGTAGAATCTTGCGGACCTTTGACTCCCCTTGGCATCTTTCATGTTGTGAAGTAACGTTGTGATTCTAGCTTCTGTGGTTGCATTTTTCCCCCCATATTCCGATGAGTAGAGACCTGGTTGACCATTGAGGTAATCAACAATTAACCCGGAGTCATCGGCAATACATGGCATATTAGATTTTTTTGCACCGTCCCTTGCTTTGATAATAGCGTTCTCAATGAATGTGGTTCCCGTTTCTTCGATACCTGTTGTGATGCCCAGTTGATTGGCAGGAATTAGCTGTATGCTATTGTCGACACAAATTTCTTGAAATTCATTAATTTTTCCTTGGTTTCCTGAATAAAGTAAAATATTGCTCATGCGTATTCTCAAAAAATACTACTATCATAGCAACTTCCAGTCATTTTAACCAACAATGTCTGACATCTTCTCTAATTTGTACTATACGTTTTAAATAGAATAATAATTAGGTTATTGTGTGAAGGCACCCAAAAAGAAACCTGACCCGCCTGGCTCAGGTAAAAAAATACTTGTTGATCGCTCAGAGGAGCCTAAAAAGGCATCATTGGGTGACTCGGCATTCGTTACACCTAAAAAAGTGTGGAAAAATCCTACTCGTGAGGACTTTAGTGACAATAAAGAGAATATTCATCCTAATCAATCTACTCCGTTAAGAAAGAAGGCGTCAAATGCTAAGAGGATATTACAAACACCTAGGAAAAAAACCAGTACTTTAATTGTGCAAGACAGTCCTGAAAAATCCCCAATTAATCCTGATTTTGTTGATCACAGCGCCCAGTATCTCGAGGATCGTCTTTCTTATAACTATAAGAATCAACATGAATTGTTGTCGGAGCAATTTATGGATTTTCTTCAATCTTCACTTGGGGTTGCGTACGATAGTGCGCCTTTCACCGTTTGTAAAAATACGATGGAATCGCCTTATCAGCTCATATCGATTAATACGCATAGCACATTTTGTGATCGTAATCATGGTCCTGAATATGCCGCCTCAAAAGGGTTTATGAATGCACTGACACAATGTTGTTCTTTGGCAACGCGAAGAGAGGGGATGTCGGTTATTTTTTTGAGAAATCCCAGTAAGCAACATCTCGTCGGTGTTAAAGATCGAAACCTTTTTTGCCGAACCAGTGAGCCAAATGATTCTAAAGCTGTTTTTTGTATCGACTGTGTGCCTACATGGATTAATGAAATTTGCGAATCAATAGAAAGTATTTACGTATCTTTGCCTAAAGATGGGTATCGTAATAAATCACTGGTAGTCAATACAGGTTTTTTTACCGTTGAGGGGCCAAATGATTTGCGTAAAACAATGGCTGTGATTACTGCCAATGGTATTTACCAATCTGCTAATGCCAGAATACAGATGCAGAAGATTGAGGATGCAATCAAGTCCGTTCGTCCAGATATATCGGTGATGATCATTGATATGCAAGCGATGCCTAAGGTCAAGTCATCCGGAACCTTAGAGCATTGCGAAACTGTATTTGCAAATCTGTTGCAATCAATTTCAGGATCTCGTCCTAATTCGCCCTCCTCTGAGTTATCGTCTCTTGCAAGCCAGACTCTAGACTCTTTTGATGGATTGACTGATCCTGAAGATGGTACGTTATCATCGTCTTCAAGTCGTGAATTTCGAGGATTATCATTGTCTGATCGATTATATATGTGTGATGAAGACTCATTCTCACAAACGTCTGCCACAACGCCTGTCAGTACC
Organism: Proteobacteria bacterium UBA1673; assembly: GCA_002320385.1. Classification (GTDB taxonomy): domain Bacteria; phylum Pseudomonadota; class Gammaproteobacteria; order Comchoanobacterales; family Comchoanobacteraceae; genus UBA7916. The sequence continues at coordinate 3,739 of DCKN01000019.1, read as the reverse complement.
TTATCCGATAAAACTGATGATAACTCACATCCAAGAGAGTCCTACCGAAGTAAAGTTATTCATAATCTCCAATCAGCACTGGACCGTGACGAGAAAAACTCGTCTAAAAAGTTAGCATCAGTGAGGACCTATAAAGATTCGCTTCAAAACGTTAATCAACAATTGAAAGATCCTCCCAAAGATTCTTCCGATGACTCTTCTGAAGATCGGAAACGCTCGTAAATCTTATTGAAGTTGTTTGTGTTGGTTATCCAAATTACTGTGATGTGTTGCTTGGTTGCAACAAAAATTTTCTTATCAATGCCAGGTTGCTTATGTTTGTTTATTAGATGCAATTTATAGGATCATAACGTTGTTAGGATTGTGCGTGGTATGCCCGTTTGTTGTTAGATCTTATTAATCTGTGAAATTAGCATTTGCCCAATTTTTTCAGTTTCATTCACTGTGACTGGTACGCACGTCGGAAGAGGATACTGAAGTTTTGCAATGACTTGTTTATTCAGTAAGTGGTTGATGAATGATTGGACTCTTGATTTTCTTTTTTTGAGTGGTAGCTGGTATACATAGGTCGGTTTTTGTGTTGCAACCGCCTCCGATATCATACTCGTTGAGTCACTGGTTACAATAATGTATGTTGCCATCGCTAGTAGCGTTATATAGGGATTAAAGTTTGGATCATGCCAAACGATGATGCTTGTCGATTGACTAAATCGTTGATGACAAAATGATTTGATTCGTTCAGGTGTTCTTCGAGAAAATAAAATAATAGTATGTGCGTTGAAATGAGTTGTTGTGGTTGAGATTAGATCGCACATTTTATTGATGTCTTCAATATCAAATCTGAAGTGTCTATTTTTACCGCCAAGCGTCACTAGAATAATGGGTTTGTTAATTTCTTGGAAATGATGACGATAACGATCAAGATGATCCTTTAATATTGCTTGAGTGATATGATTGATGGCAAACTCATTTCTTATGATGTTACTACCTGAGATGCCGTCGTGATATGGTGCGATGACATAATCAAAGTGCTTGCTATTAATTTTAGGATCTTGGATATGGATGGTGACAATATTACTGCCTAGTTTTGATTTTAGATAAAGAGATATATACACTGCTCTTCTTCCACAACTGATGACATATTTAGGACACTGATTGAGTGGGAAATGTTCGAGGTTTTTGATGGCCCATCCTGGGCTGGGGTACCATCCTGAAGGTAGTATGCTCCAAGCTTTTCTGATATCAACCGTTTTGTTTTGGCCATCTAGCGCCATAGCTGTGCAAAGACCAATGCATTGCGAGATCATACCAGCACTGCCATCAGTGATGCACCATGCATGATTTTTCATGGTTTAATGTATGTTTATGTTGTCTTACTATTGCACATACAACCAAGGTAAGCAACTTATATGGGCTAGGTTGTTCGCTCATTCATCGGTAGCCCAATTGTCTATACCCACTGTTGTCAAAAAAATCTTGATTGGTGAATGATTATCTCGGTCATGTTTAAATGTGTCAGTGGTTGTGATTGAATGGCAATATCATGATTTATATTATGCGGATTGGCCTGATAAGTTATTGATACTGGTAATAGATCACCGATTAAGGTAACATAATGACTGTGCAAAAAGGTTTACTAGTTAAGGATTGGATTAAGGGTGATATGATTTCTAAAGATGCAATTTTGGCTGCTCAGAATATTTGGGCTGAGCGTATTATTGAAATTGGTATGTTGTGGCAATCTGGTTCGGATTATCGTTCTTTTACACGACGTTTTATAGAGACGCACTATGCTTATGGGCATGAGGGCGTGACGGTTCAATTTAAACCAACTAAAGCTCGAATTCAGCCGTTTCGATCTTCATTGGCCGGGGCGTTGTCTTATTTTGTTGGTGGAAACTCAGATTTTCCTGAGGATAAGGGCTTTGCGCTGATGCCTTGGAAAAAAATACATTTTGATAATCATGCATTTTACTGTAACGAAAACATAGCCACTGTTATGGGACGTTATTTCTTTGTTGACGCGACACAATCTGAAACGACTGTTGAATACACTTTTGGGTATATCATGGGACAAGATGGTGCTCTGAGGATTTTTCTGCATCATTCATCATTGCCATTCAGCCCCTGTGAAGACTAGATTTTGTTGTGAGCATGCAGGCCTGCGTGGTGTGTATCCCAATTGAACTGCAGTATGCGTTAGATTTTATGATTCTGTTTCGTTATTATTTGGAATGATTTCATTAATTGCCGCTTCAATACGGTTAAATGCTTTTTCAATCATCGATCGTGAGGTTGCGTACGACAGACGAATATGATTCGGCGCACCAAAGGCACTGCCAGGTACAACTGAAACTTTTGCTTTTTCAATTAAGAATTGACACAATTCAATATCGTCTTTGAGTTTAAGTGCTTGAATGAGTCCAGTTGCATCAGGGAACGCGTACAAAGATCCTTTAGCCTCACTTAAAGTTAGTCCTGGTAATGTACTGATTCTTTCAGCTACGTAGTTGTAGCGGTTGTGGTATTTGCTAACCATTTCTTCGATAGATTGCTGACTATTTTTACTCAATGCCGCTACTGCAGCGACCTGGCTGATTGAGCAGGGGTTGGAAGTGGTTTGAGATTGTATTTTTGTCATTGCCTCAACAATCTGAGCGCTTGCAGCAACGTAGCCAAGGCGCCAGCCTGTCATCGCGTAACTCTTCGATAGTGCATTGACGACAATGCTTCTATTTTTGAAGCTGGGTACAGTATTCACGATATTTTTAAATTGTTCTTGATCCCAAAGTATTTTCTCGTAGACATCATCTGAAAGAATCAGAATTTTGGGATGATCAACCAAAACGTTTGCAAGCATTTGCAGGTCTTCTTCGGTGTAGTAAGAACCAGTCGGATTGCTAGGACTATTAAGAATAATCATTTTGGTAAATGGCGTGATTGCATCAGATAGCTGACGCGATTTGATTTTGAAGTTGCTGTCAGCGTGTGTTGGTAAAATAACTGGGTCAGCACCTGCTAATTTGATCATCTCGGGATAGGATGTCCAGTAGGGTGCCTGAATGATTACTTCATCGCCTTTATTGACGGTAGCCATTAGTGCATTAAAAATAGCTTGCTTAGCACCGGCAGTTGCCATAACCTCGTTCGTTTCATAATCAAGTTCGTTCTCACGTTTGAGTTTATCAACAATGGCTTGTTTTAACTGGATGGTTCCACCTACAGGCGTATACTTTGTGTTGCCTTCTTGAATGCCTTCCATGGCTGCTGCTTTGATGTGTAATGGTGTGTCAAAGTCTGGCTCACCAGCGTTCATAAAAATGATATCCTGTCCTGCTTCTCTCATTGCGGCGGCTTGCTCTGCGATGAGAAGCGTCTTGGATGGGTTGATGTTGCGACAGCGCTCTGAAATCAGCATAAATTACTCCAAAATCAATGCCTATGATGGCAATATGTGACAAATATTGCTAACATACCTTATCAGAAACCAAAATACAATACCTTGATGACACCTGATAGTGAGCACAACGATTCCAAAAATTTTCTTTTGCAGTCAGACTTTAGTATTTCTGAGTCTCAACAGTCGGTTGTTGATCATCTCAAACTTGGCCTAGAACAAAATCAAAAGCATCAAACATTATTGGGGGTGACTGGTTCTGGTAAAACCTTCACTATGGCAAACTTGATTCAACAAACATCTCGGCCAGCACTGGTGATGGCTCCAAATAAAACCTTGGCT
>DCKN01000050.1 GCA_002320385.1 Proteobacteria bacterium UBA1673 | reverse complement strand
CCCGTGTGCTTTGTTGACTTCTTTTTCCCCCCAAGTTATCATGGTTTTTTAACTATAACTACGCATGTCCACAGTTGCATACCCGCTTGATCTTGTTGCACTGGTGTTTAGAGGCCTAAAGTCTAGACCTTTTCTGCAAGGTATGGCAACCAATAATATGGATTTGCTCATGAAAGGCACGGTATTACCTACTTTGTTCTGTCAGTACCAAGGCAAGTTGTTTGCTTCCGGGTATCTTCTTGAGCAACACGATGATGAGATTTGGCTTTTGTCAACTTGCACTCAAGCAAGGCTGGCACTCGACCATTTAGCTCGATATGCCCGTTTATCAAGCGTTACCTTGAGCATACAATCTATCCGCGCTGAAGGCGTCGTTACGACGGATGCTTACCCAACACCCCTATATGTCTTGCAAGCTGATAAAGAGCGATTCTCAGTGATGGTTGGTCAGCACTGTCAGCTTTTTTGGTCTGTTGACGAAAGTAGCCTAGCGACCTCTTCGAAGAAGCCTGTCCTAGAATGGCAGGCTTCTCTCACTCAAGCAGGCGTTCCAATCATTGGTGATGCCGTACTTAATCGATTCACACCCAATCAGCTTGGATTGGTTCCATCGGACTGGGTTCGTCTGGATAAAGGCTGTTATTGCGGCCAGGAAATCATTGCTCGGACCTTTCATCTTGGCAAAACCCAACGTCGGTTGATAACTTTGCACTGTCAACTGGATTCTTCCATGGCATTTGAGGCTGGAACAACACTGAAAACCGCTTCGGGCGCGAAACTTCTATTACTGTGTGTCACCAAGATTGGAAGTGGTCCTGATGCTTTACTGCAGGTTGCTTGTAGTGCTGATGCTCTGGACATAGGGAATCTGATTATTACCATACCGCAAGGGCATACGATAGCATGTAAGCAAGTTGACTATGTTGCAACCAACTAGCCAGCCCTCCTGCCCATATTAGTTATTCCTGATCCTGTAGACAACTTCTGCTTGGACACTAATCATAAAGCGCGTATTCCCTTTCGCTAAGCTAACGACGGCTAAACCTGATTCTGCTACGTATTTAGAAACGGTAGTTTACCATATAAACTCGTTTTCTAGTTGGCAGGGACTGGGGTACTATTTTAGGCTTCACATCTATGATCTTGCCAAATAATTTCCTCGACCTACTGGCTGTTTTACTTTGAACCTGACTAAATGGGTTATAATGCACTCAAGCCAAAGACTAAATTACTAGTATTATCCGAAGATCGGTGTTATTTTATCGATAAGTTATTGCCTATTCTTTCTATTATGCCTAAATCTGCACCGTCAGGATTCATACGCGTTGATGATATCAAAGGCCCTTCTATTAATCAGACTGTTTTTGAAATCGTGATTTGTAGTAGACTGCACTCAGGAAGTAATCGCCTGCCCTTAACTGGACTGTTTCAGACTACACAGCTCAGCGAAGCCAGCCAAGCCGCTCTCTTGAGCGGACACTATAATTGTTTTCTTCAAGAGATTTTTGCGATCGTCTCTGAAAAAAAGCCAAGATTACTGATGATCGCAGCTTGTTGCGAATGGCTGCGAGCGCATGGGTTGTTGCATCCACCACTACGATTTGAGTTAGGTATGATGGAGTTGTTATGCTTCCTTGTCAAACAAGCACGGTTGAGTGGGCATGACCCTCAACCCCATGCTACTATTCGAAATTTCTTTTGGCAAACCGTCTATCCTCACTTTTTCATTGGATCTAAACTCACTCAATTATCTCGACAACAATTTTCTAGACAGTCTGATTGTTTGGAAGATATTATTATGCGGCAATACCTGTCTTTTGCCAAATTGTTGATTCGCAAATATTGTACTGAACCCATTGATCTGGCTAACGAATCATTGTGCAATAAAATATCAAGGCAAAAAATATGGCATAATCTGATTGATGGCTATGCGAATCAAGCGCATCCATTACCGTCAGTGACATGGGTTAAGGCCAGCGTCAATCGACGCTGGTCCGACCTTGAATTTTTTAGTAGTCATAGTGTTGATCTCTGTGATTCACGCGAAATGAGAAAAATCATCGATGACCATCTTCAACAATGCGATCAAGAACTCAAAGCTTTGTCTATGCAATTGATACAGACATCGCCTAGAGCTAGTCCTTCGCTCTAGCGACTAGCGTACTTCGATTGGAACAGGCCATCATATCTGAGTCGTTAATTGGATTAAGCTGTCTTAGCTGGACACTTATCAGGTGGATTGCCATCATCTGTCGCAGCTTCAGATGTGAGACTTGACTGTTGAAAACTCCTGCTAGCATCAGCCTCATGCAAACGCCTGAATATTGATTGTTCACTTAGCGCGCAATAAAAACCAGGCATTGGAGACCGCTCATCTGAGTAGCGCATTGGACTTTCTAGAAAAGTCTTGTAAGCTTTTGCCATAGGGATTAAAAACTCTTGCCAACAATTCTCAAAGGCAAAGTGACGTCCTGGTGTCCCACTACCGCTCAGCATCATTTTCATCCTCAAAGCCTCTTGAAATTGATCAATCGCGGATTCAAATGACGATTGATCCGTCATATAATTGTGGTTATACAAGAAATAATCCATTAGGTGTGGTATTCCATTTAATACGTTGCGAGTAAACATACTGACATGATTTATTGCTTTTTTAAACCTATCATGTTCATCTTGAGTTAGGTAATCTGGCTTCGAATAATTGGACTGATTACGTATTTTACCGACAAAGTTCTCAAGACGCCTTCGATCCAGATATGGGTCTAATTGAATGAATTTCAACAGTAGTCCTTTCGGTATGGCCTCGGGTGTATTGGCTAGGAACTCAATCACTGAATTGATATTTTCTTCATGATCATCTGAAAATCGATCATCAAAAAAAACCACAATATGTGGTGATGATTCATCATGCAATCGTTTATCACCTTGCCGATTGGCATCTAACATGCTTACTTCGTGCAAAATAGTCGTGATCATATCAATCTTATTTTTATTGGCAATCGCTGTGTTGCTGTTGCAAACCTCATCAACACCATGTTTTTTGAGTAAATCTGATATTTCGTAAAGTGACCGGTCATAATTCAGACGAAACCCTCCTTTGGACGCAAATACTTGATCAACATGAAACCGGCTGTCGATTATCAACTGTGAACACTGAGGGTTCAGCCAACTCTTGATTTTATCTTGCATCTCATTCAGGATATCCTTAGCACCTGCCGTTTTATGCTGATTTATATTGTGTATATCGAGTGAATGGTCTTTGCGATTGGTAAATAGGCGTAATGTAATTTCAGTATTTTGTACTTTACCGTCGAGCATATCCTCAAAAACAAGTGGTGGTATTCGATTTAGCATTGCTTGCTTGTACGATTCGGGCATCAGCTCGGATGATGGAACAAAACACTCTAAACAATCATCAATATCAAAGCATAAAGTCACTCGATGACGTGCTGACTGCTGTTGTGGCATTGAAGGGATCACAATTATTTTCTGTTATTCTTGACTGATTATTATAGTTATTTTGTCAAAAACCGTCAATAATTTATCGGCAAACACACGAATTTATTACTGCGGCCACCGTTCATTTCATCGTCAATATACTTTCGCTTGCAATGCTTTCTTAAATTATGCGGCACAAGTCGATGGCCTGCTCATTAGATTATTATCGTATTGGCCAAATGTTAACAACACGACCGATAAGTAAGCACTTGACTTCTATACCCATTGGAGTCATGTCGACATGACAAACCCTATATGTTATTGTAAGTAAATACTTATTATAAATATACGAGCATGTTAAGAACGGCTATCGATACGAATAAAGTTGTGACCTTCTCGCCAAGCACGTCTCACGATTCGCCTCATTTTCTGGGCGGTCAACCCAAATGGCTTTGGCAAGCTACTTGGCCGGTGACGACTTTTTCTAATTGCCCCATGACTTTCATCGGGCAAATCACCATTCCTAGGACTTGGCATCGATGTCAAAGTGATGTGATCGCCTTTTTATTTTATAATAACGATCCACAGGTAAACAATGAGTACTACATAATCTACCAAACAAGCTGTAGTATGCTTAATTCGCCCGTGTGGTATGTAGATTATCAGCAACTCAATGGTCCTTGCTTTTCTAATACTCGGCAAATGTTCACCGCAGATGCATTACCATGTATGGAGCAAGTTGCTCAGCAATTGCAAGCAAACACCCCCAAACAAGACTTTCTGCCACAGCTAATACTCACCCGTACGCTTGCTAGTGCGCACGATGAATATAAACAGTATTACCAAGATATTCTATCTATACCAGCCCAGTACTTACCGGGATTAGGTAACTATGCGCCCACTAATTACTTTGATGATCTACTTGATAGCGATTCACGTCCGACTATTGATGCCAGGTATTGGTACGATATCTATACGCACCCCCGCATTGATAATCTTGTAGATATATGCAGCTATTTACGTCCCTCTCCCCAACCTCATGACGAGCCAACTCTATTACCCTCTCAGTCTGAACTCCCAACTACCGATGAGCCTACAAGTGAAGTGGATGACGCTAGCTGTCACTGGGAATATCGCCAAGCTGGGTTGCTACATTCTACCGACTCGGATACAGAGAGCCAAAATCCACGGGCCCAATTTGGTGGTAGACCTAAATGGCTACACAAAGCCGCTTGGCCAGCACTGAGTATCGACGATGCCCATATCCCTTTTACGTTTATTATGCAGTGCGATGTCCATGATCGAGAAGATACCACCCCAAAACGGGTCTTTCTATTTCTACATGAAAACTATTTAGATGATTTTGATAATGGCTTAATCGCGCTTGTACAAACACCTGACACCAGTGTGCCCTCAAACTATGAGGCGACATGGCTTGGCTATCAGCTAACCTGGCACGACACAGACGATGGCCCAAGCCTTGGTAGTGAAAAACTTGTGTGCTCAACTTATATCGAAGAGCGTATTGCTCTCACTGATGAGGATAGACCCGATTATGATCACCCAAGCGCCTATAAGCTTAGTCAAGCTAGTAAAATTGCTGGTTATGCAGGCTTTATCCAACAACCACAAGCGCCTAAACACGCTCGATTACTATTACAGATCGATGGCAACTCTGAGGTGATCAGTAACGCCTCTCATCCGTCGATTACCTTGGGCGATATGGTGATCTATATTTTTGAGTGCTTGGATTCAGATGAAGTTGTTGTGATTTGGCAGTGCTAGCACCGGTTGATTACCAGGCATCACCTGGAGAGCAGCAGAGTACAAGATTTGTATTTTATTGTTAATACAAAGTTCCAAAATGGGCCCTACTGTCATCTGAGATGACATCTCACCCCAGGGGAGAAATGTCTCTAACGTCAGTCGTTTCTTCCGGCATGTACAGCCATACGAATCATCAAGATAGATCTGACACCGTTTATATCATGGTCTATAATTAAAGGTAAGTATCACGGATTTCGATGCTGTTTCGGGTATCAACCTGATTGTAACTTTTTGCTGCATGTAGATTTCCCCTTACCTACGGCGTTTGCACCTCTATGTAAGGATATGGAGGAATTTGATTATGAATATCGATATTTTTATAGGCACTTTTATCTCTGCTTTGTGCTTTTCTGCAGCGCATTGCCTTGGTTCTCTAAATGAAGAATATGAAGATCTCGAAAGTATTGGCTGTGGCATTGCTGTCACATTAGGTTTTTTAACCGCCCTGAGCACTATTCATGGCATGCATAATGATCAAGTATTTCATACGCATAATGATAAGCTGGTTGATCGTATCTTTAAAAAAATCATAGACCAACGCGTTGATTATCATCTTTCGCAAGAAACCATTGATGAAATGATCAATGAAGAAATAAATACCTATGAACAAGATGACTCAAACCTACATCCATTCGACCATACTAACTTTGACGCTGAGGTTATTATGGATAAACTGCTTGAACGACTTGACCAAATCCCTCAAGTTGCGCAACCGACAACGCCTAGCATGCGACTAGAGACTCTACGCGATATGAATGCAAGCTCAAATAACGCCAATAGTAAGCTTAAATCTAGCCCTACATCGGTGAGCCAAATCGTTGATGAGGAACCTAATTCTAACTCACGCAAACGCCCGGATACATCTGGGCTATAGACTTGTTGTTTCTTTTTTACTTGTCGGCTGGCGCAGCTGGTACTTGATTGCGCTTCTGTGCCTTACTTTTAATTGATATCACGCTTATCTTGTTTGCGATTGCAAAGTTAAACACCGTATGCAACTGAAAATAATCAATAAATACTTTTCACTCGCATAATCACTATGCTGTCTTTAAACCTGACGATTCATCCCAGATTCTAATGCGCCCAAATCGACTTGTTGATTTTTCACCGGGGTGCTTGTTTCCTCTGGTATCAGGATCTGCACACTTGCAGTAGGGACTGTATTGGCTGCTGCGACGGTTAATGCGTGTGTCGCATTTTGCTCTTCGAGATCCTCACTAGATGATGCATCTTCATCATTTTGATCAAAATAGTCACGATAGCACATCACTAATATTAGACCCTGAAGCAACTCTATCGGGAAGTTCAATGTTGCTATCCCAACTGCGTATGATGCAAGATGTTGTTCAAATTTCATCTTGACCCCAGCACTGAGTTGCAATAGTTGATAACCAATGAAGGATACGGCCACATGGTATCCTAGACGCAATATCATGCTGATGTATTTATCGCTTGTGGAGTGGTTTTCTTGGAGATGATAGGCTCTATCCATATACAAATGTATTGGAATCATAACACCAGTACCAAGCATCACTGCTGATAGCACTTCTGAAATAGCATAGAAACGATACTGGCTTCTCAATATTGCACTGCCGCCAGCCGCATAAACCGCGTTGCCTAGACCATGGATCACTCCAACAAATATCAGCATTTTTATACCAGCATTGGTGTAAAAGTATCGGCCAAAGCTAGCATATCTTTCTCGCAGGTGCTCTTGTCTGTTCTGCAGTCTTTGGAACTGCCCAAGCTGTTGTCTGATTGATTCAAGGTTATGCAGTATGTTCGCTTCTAGACTATCATCAACATTAGTGATATTGATGATCGATGCTGTAGTACATGTATCTCGGCGATCATTTGATGCATCGCCCTGGATGACTGACTCAGCACTTTGGGCACTGTTTGGCATTTCATGGTTCATTGACTGGGTGATGTATTTTTCTTTATTGTTGATAATTCTATCAAATTATGGCCTAGTTGCCAAATGAATATCTTATATGATCCTCGTTAATGGTCATTGACAATCGCTTGATTGCGCTTCCTATCACAGGTCCAATTATTTGCCATTGTTGTTCTGTTTCTGAGTAATCGGTGATATATTTAGTTGATGGTGCTGCGATCGTAGCAGTTATGCAGTGGGGATCAAGGTTGAGGTATGGTCGTTCGGGTTTTGATTGATACCGATATGGGATGGGATGACTGCTGTGCGCTCTGCTTTCTTGCCTGTCACCCTGATGTTGAGATTGTTGGTGTATGTGTCAACGGTTGTGGTGCTTCTTATCTAGACTCGGCTGTTGATTGCGCACTGCGATGTCTAGGCATGCTGGCGCAGCCACATGTGCCAGTAGGCATTGGTCTTGAGAAACCACTGTCATACCAGCATGCCTATCCCGATACCTTTAAAATAGCAATGGATAAGACGCGCTGGTTATTGCCTGAGCGGCCTGCTATTGATATGCAATCAGCTGATGCTGTTTTGTGTGCTGCGCTGAAACAATATCCAGACTTGATTTATCTGTCACTGGGTGGTTTTTCTAATCTATGCGCTTCTTTGCGTGATCACCATGTTTCTGCACTACCTCAAAGAATCGTGGCTATGGGTGGGGCTGTGTCTGTACCAGGCAATATCGCTTCACTGGGTAATGATACTCGAGTGGATAATCATGTTGCTGAATGGAATCTCTTCATTGATCCTCTGGCAGCGGATGAGGTCATGCAAATGGTTGCACAGCATGGGACAACACTGATGCTTGCACCTCTAGATATCTGTCACCAAGCACCGTTAACTCAACTATTTATTGATCAGTTACAGAATGCTACTAACGATCAGCCAGTGGTAGATTTTGTCAGTCACTTACTGCAACGACGATTAAATAGCGCAAATGCTGCGATGAAATCCGAATACCTCTATGATCTTTTGACTGCATGGCTTGTTGTCGCTGATGATTGTCATATTAAGCGGCGTTATGGAACAATGTCAGTGATCTCCCAAAATGACCAAAACTCCAGTAATTTAGGCAAGCTTTGTTTCGTGCCTGATACGTATAGCCAATGTGGTTTTTATGACTTTTGTCAGATTGATACATTTCGCCGAGACTTTATCAATAGCTTAGCCTATGCGATCTAGTTTGTTTATGGGCGTGGCCGCTATCATTGCACGTCCATACGTGTTGGTCTTATAACTGTTGACCCACAGGATGCATGTGATTAATTAGATACGCCCGCTCAGAATCACTGCTGTGTACTGATGACGGGCGTATGATGATTTACAAGCCGTTGACTTGTTTTATCGTTGTTCTAGGACTTTTTTCGAGCCTGTGGTGATTTACGGGCGTTTAGCGATGATAATCGAGCCATATTCACACCTAAGATGACCAATAGCACCGTGAGTGCTTTTGCTATGTAGAGCGATGCTGTTGTTTGTCCGCTCTGACTCAACCTGTTGGCCTCCATGCTTGATGCAATTAGCTTCTGGAACTTCTCTAATGGCGCCATAATGGATCGCTTATCAGCATAATACTTCTTATCAAATAAGATTTGTTGCGCGTAATTGATCTTCTCGGCCTTGCTCATTGCACTAACTTTTGCTGGTAATGTGTAATCAGCGACAGGCTTTGGCATATTAGACACAGGTACTTCAATCGCTTCGAGTACTGCCCGCATGCTGGTGAGCTCAGTCTGTATCAATGCGTCAGAGTTGGCTTTTGATTCTACCAAAAGACTTAGGAGCGCTTCATCGCCGTTGAGTTCTTTCAAGGTGGCAACTGCAGCATCTCTGCGCTTGGTCACATTAACTTCATTCCAGAAATTGTTAAGGTGTTCAATTTTTTTTGTGACACTGAAGGCACGAGCTTCAGAAGTAAGATAATCACTGCCTTTTGCTAGTTTTGCGTTGGCTTCAACAAAGTACACAGCATTTTGATAATCGAGACGTTGTTGTGCCGTTTTTTGTTTGAGCTGAAACAAAGTCAGTAATAGAACAAAAGACAGCGCTGCAGTTAAGAATGCCTGTGTGCGCATTGACATAAAAGATTTATTCTTTGACATATGGTTTTCCCTAGTATTAAGTAATAATTATGTTATCCAACAAACTATTTTAGATCAATAGTGGTTGCATGTTTTTTCTCTAAACCCATCAACCGCCTCTATCCAATTGATAGTATACAATAAAAATTGATAGCCAATGATGACATCAATATTCAAAACTTTACAAACAAGAACATCGCACTTGACTATCGTGCATAAGATTGATATAATATAACAAAAAAGGATAAGCGATGATCGCAACAATATTCAAAACACTACACACAAAAACAACACACTTCATCGAGGCGATTCGACTCAGAATAGGCCTGAGAAGATCAGATTTTTACGATCCAATGAAATGGCTGATAGGACTGATTTTCGCTGGATCATATTACTTTAACATACCAATAGGCCTGTTGAGCGTTCAATCATGGTGTATGATTTTTCTTTTTATGAAAGGCACATACGAAATGCTACGCAGCTTTGGCTACACCCACTCAGAGGTAAATGAGTTGACTAGATCAGCCTTGATTAAAGCAGTTGCAGCTGCCCCCTTAATCATCTTGGCCACATGGCATACGAAATGGTACGCCAACTTCACCACAATTGAATCGAGTCTCAACTTCGTCGTCAACGTATGCTTGGCAAAGTCGATCTTTTTTGGGATGGTCAGTGGAATTTTGAGAGACGATATTTCTTCAATGCCAGAGAGCCAAAACAACCTACAGACCAACCATGCAGTGCCTACTCAACCTAGCCAGCACATGCGTGAATCTGAACAAAGACTACCAAGAATGATGACTATAAACGATATTAATCGACTAAGAAAAGAAGAAGAAAATATGACGTTAAGGCCGAGATTGGGGCGTTTTTTCAGCGCAAATAGATCTCAAGACAAAAACAATCCACCAACACCGGATCGTTTTCCTGGGCCTGCACGTACTCTAGGCGCTCGGCCAAGGTCGTACACAAGCGATTCTGGTAGTTAAGATACAGTCCGGAAGATACACGGGATCGTTCCTTAATGAGTCAAAAGCCCCTCACTGATGGTGTCCGGTCCAGACATCCAATATTGTTGCTGGACACCATGGTAAAGCAAAGATGTGTGTTTAAAACCTGCGCTATTTTCTCTAGACCTTTGAACCACCCCTATCCCATTGTATAATTTCAAATTAATTGACATTAATCGGTCATTTTTGATATAATGTAGCTCATAATAGGAATGAGAATATTATGAAATCTGTTCAACCGATGACTAAAAAAAAGCAGGACCACGTTAGCCTCTGTTTCGATATTGATGGCTGCCTAACCATGCTTGTCCCCTCTTGTAAGAAGATGCCGTCTTTTTATAAAGATGCCTTACTGGAAAAAATTAAAACCATTGTTTTTCCACAGCTAGCGGCAAGCAAGATTCTGAATACGCAAATAACCTTGCGCCTATTTACCAATCGTAAAGATGCTCCTAGTGATCGCCTTAATGCACGTGACAATAAGACACCCCTCGCTCATTTGATACTTGCAGAAATGAGAGATATTGTCTCTTCATGGCTCGGAGATGGTTCAACCTTGATTTTTGATGATCGCTTGCATATCACACAGGTTGATGATCCAGAAGCACACTACTATCCACGCACCCTGCAAAAGTATGCTTCGGTAGCGCTAAATCATATCCCAAAGCCATTTGATCATAAGTGTGATCTGGCTGCGACGATACTGGCTGATCTTGCACACCAAGATCACCAACACCGCGTGTATTTTTTTGATGATCGTTTACATACTCAAGCCAATGAAAAGGGCCTAGATACATTGAGGCAATTTTTCTTGGATAATCCCCAATCGATTCCTAGTAATTGTCAGATACATATGTTTCCATGTGACTTATTTATCGATTATGTACAACATTTGAATAAACTCTATGACTACTATGAGGAGATGCGTAAAAAAGGCAAGCTTGAGGGCTCACTCTATGCGAAAGACATTGCCACGCTCATACGCACCTATCAATTTTCACCCCAAAAACTTGATGCAGTGGATGCAGACAACTACAATACTAAGTTGAAGGCCATATTATCACTAGCTTATGGCGTGAATTTAAATACCCCTGACGGGTTCGCTGATTATATGCAGCAACAGCAGGTTTTTGCTGATAAGACTGATGATCCTGAAAAAAACGATGTCGAAGATATCATTACGGTACAAGGTACTGGCAATTACCCCGTCTTTTCAAATTTGCGAGAATTATGGGATTATGTGCTAGTACCGATGACTCAGGCTTATCAGAACTATCTTCTTGAGCCAATATCTGGCACCAATCCATTTTTAAGCAACGATGGCCAGTTACCGATTGACCATACCTCGGCTGATGTACAAACTGCAGGTGATGTTGCGCTTGAGGATAATTTGGGAAGCTCTGACTATCTTATTGGCGTGCAATCGATGTTTGCATTTGATGATGTAGGGATCGATGATTTTGATGCGTTCATCCAAGCAGAAGAAATACATGAAAACCCGGCCAAGAGAACGCGTAGAACCTCTGAAGAGGAAGATCATACTGACCATGATCGCATGACCCCATCGCCAGAAACTTCGACACCATATGACGATGCATCTAGGATTGGAGATGGTCCAAGTGCTTCTGAGCAACCGTGCTCGTCTAGTTCGTCAAGCGCATCTAGCTCAGACCACAGCACAAGTACGACAAGCTTTTAATAGACTTGATCAACGCTGCCGTAGTATCGCTCGTAAATAGCCCATGAGACTAAGTGCCAATGCACTCAGGGTCTTGGGTCTGGCGCATCAATGGAAATAGAATCACATCGCGGATCGACGGTGCGTCTGTCAATAACATGACCAAGCGATCAATGCCAATGCCGACGCCGCCAGTGGGTGGCAACCCATATTCTAGTGCGTTGATGTAATCATGATCATAATCCATGGCTTCGTCATCACCGGCTTGTTTGGCTTCTAGTTGTGCTTGAAAGCGTTGCGCTTGATCTTCAGGATCATTGAGCTCAGAAAATGCATTGGCGATTTCTTTACCCGCGATGAATAATTCAAATCGATCCGTCACTTCTGGATTGTCATCACTTCGTCTGGCCAGTGGCGATACCACCGTCGGATAATGCGTCACAAAACAAGGCTGAATCAGTTGGGGTTCCACCAGTGTTTCAAATATGATCAACTGCAACTCGCCCAAGCACTTGCCCTCTACCGCTTGACCAGCTTCCTTGGCAATGGCCACCAGCTGCTCTTGATCGTTGATGTTATCGGCATTGAGTGCATCCACATACTGACAAATCGCATCGGTCATGGTCAAGCGCTGAAAATTGTTAAAATCCAGTACTTCACCTTGGTTTTCCACTTTACCATCGGGATAACATTGAGTGACCACATGCTTAAGTAATCGCTCGGTCAAATCCATCATGACTTGATAATCTGCATAGGCCTGATAAAACTCGACCATGGTGAATTCAGGGTTGTGCCGCGTAGACATGCCTTCGTTTCTGAAATTCCGGTTGATTTCAAACACTCGATCAAAGCCGCCGACAACCAAGCGTTTTAAATGTAGTTCAGGGGCCACGCGTAAAAACAAATCACGTCCTAGACAGTTATGATGGGTCTGGAATGGTTTTGCGCTGGCGCCGCTGGTCAAACCGTGCATCATCGGCGTTTCGACTTCCAGGAAATCGGCTTGTTGTAAAAAGTCACGCAGGGAACTAATCACACGGCTGCGGGTTTTGAAACGTTCGCGGGACTTCTCATTGACCATAATATCGATGTAGCGCTTGCGGTAGCAAGCTTCAATATCGGTGAGTCCATGAAACTTATCTGGCAGCGGATGTAATGATTTACTCAGCAGACGGATTGCTGAAGCATAAACGCTGATCTCCCCTACCTTGGTCTTAAACACATGGCCTTCAATGTATAATACATCGCCTAAATCACAATCTTTGAAGGCGTCATACATGCCCTCAGGCAAATCATTGGCCCGTGCATAGACTTGTATTTGCCCACTGCGATCTTGGATATTGAAAAAGCTGGCTTTACCCATCAAACGCCGCGTCATCATGCGCCCAGCAATGCTCACTGCAATTTTTTGCTCGGCCAATTGCTCTTGGCTGGCATCTGCGTAACTTGGCTCGCCTGTGATGGCATTTGCAAGATGCTGTGGACGCGCATCGTTGGGGTAGTTAAACCCTTGCTCACGGAGTTTGGCAAGCTTTTCTCGACGTTGTTTGACTTGATCTCTTTTTTGTCCGTCACATTGCTGATTGTCCATGATTGCGTCCTCTTTGCGTGATTGATGTCGCTGATGTTACTTGGTTGTGGGCTTATAGATACCGACTGTCTTTGCTCAGCTCGAGTAGTATTATCGCTAGTTACCGGCATAACTACAAGCCCTTGCTGGATTTTTTTCATAGTTTTGCGTATCGTGCCGGCAATCTATGGTCTAGCCTATCACACAAAGCCATTGCCACCTTGTCTATCTATTTTGTGATTCTTTTAGAGGGCATGTCGCTATTTGTCAAATCAGTGCATGCTCAGCCGAGTCGTATTACAACCGCATGATTAATCAAGCGCATCCCATTGTGCGCGCCCTTGGTGCTGTGGCATACTGATGCTTATTATCTGAGTGGGTCGTTGTATGAAAATCTGTATCATTTTTGGCCATCCTGACAATAAGCATTCTTTTAACGCACACGTCAAACAGACATTTATTGATGAGGCAGAACAATGTGGTCATGATATCGATCTGATAGAACTTTTTCATGAGCCAGAACAACTACCATTTTATCGAAGCAGTATTAATCCTCCGCCGCAGGCTGTTTTGGATTATCGTAAACGTCTTGAGTCAGCGGACGTGATGTTTCTGATTAGTCCTTGTCATAATCTTCGACTAAACGCGATCACAGAAAACTGGATTGATTGGGTGCTACACCCAACCTGGTTTTTTAGTTATCAATCCATGTTTCCCCAAAGTAAGTATTTTAAAAATTATGGCTACCCTATTCCCGGGGCAATGAAAGGAAAGCTAGGGATTGTTTCAATTACTTATGGCGGCCCGATGATCGCATACTTTAGCTTTTCAATCTTTGATAATATTCCTTATCGTCGTCTGAAAAAATCTGTATTTTCACTCGGCGGGATGCGAACCAAATATCTGCGGTTTTATGAGGTGTTGCCTCATATGTCTCAGCAAACGTTTGATCGTCATATGACCAAAGTTAGGCAGCTTGCAAGATCTCTACCCAGATAGCGGAATTTTATGAGTCATTGCGCGATGGTACAGTGATTATTTGTTTGCGAAGCTTAGATACATGTGGTCTGGATTGGTTTTCTATCGTGCAATCGTGATGATTAACGCCTGCACCAATGCATCAGTGGTATGCTGGCGAAGATTCTGGTTTTTTTCGCGCTTCATTAACAGGATCACAATGCACTACGGCCTGTCGTATTGCACATAGGATGATTGACCGATGTCGCACTTATTGTTAATATTAATTTAACTTTATTTCAATAGGTCATCACAGATGCGCACAATGAATCAATCCCAAAACGAGAACCGATGCCGCTTTAGCGGATTTAAAACCTTGCTTGCGAGCATTTCCTGTCTCGTGTGCTTACAAGCGCTTGGTGATTGTCCGCAACTAGATGTATCCTCAGAAGGAGCGTCGTGTATTTCGAATTTACTAAAACTGGGTGTTTTTGGTGAGGAATTTAAGAAGTTGAAAACCACATCAAGAGCCGCGTATGTTGAGCTAGGCATAGGGGGTTATTGGATAACGTGGCCAGATGACTGTCCAAAGGCTACGGTAGGAAAAGCAGACTTCCTGGGCGTTCTGGACGATTTTGCAACGCAATGTACCCAAAACCCAAAATATTACCCAACGGGGACTGGTGGCCAAAACTGTTCACCCACAATGCATGGCTGTGGTTATTATGATAATCCCCAGGTCATTACCTGCCGTAATGTTAAAAGTATTATAAATAAATGCAAGCAGCAAAAAGAAAAGAATGAAGATAGTTTATGTAATAGCGTTGCGACAATCATCTCTGATGGATCAAGTAGCGCAAACACTATTGATCCTACTAAGTTAGGGTGCCGATCTGGTTACTTGCAGAAAATTTGGCAGACACAATGTAAAGAAACAAAAACCACACAGATAATGCTTAGTGCAAGTAATATCAAAAACGGCTGGGACTGCACCAAAGGCTGCTCCGCTGACTTATGTACTAAACTTCAAGAAATACAAAGTTGGGCCGATAATTATTATTGTACGTTAAAAAGTCTCGAACAATATGGAAGTATTTCCGATGTTTCAAGAAACGGAGACACCGTTAGCGTGACAATCTGTGGTAAAACAAAGCAATATACCGTCACGAACTTCAGTAGTGGTACTCCAGATTGTACAGACTCATAAGCAACAAACCATGTACTGCCCAATGATTGATTAGCTATTATCGGTACTTCTTTTACT
>DCKN01000057.1 GCA_002320385.1 Proteobacteria bacterium UBA1673 | reverse complement strand
TACAGGTGCGGATCTAGGCTTAGCAACAATCGATGCGATTGTTGAGCCTTTGATCAATGGTGTATGGTACTTTTTTCTTGATTATTTATGGAATCTACAAACCAAAAGGAAGATGATACGCAATGCAAGTTAACTTAATTTTACTATCTTTAGTACTCCTAGTCTCTGATCTTCACGCTGATGAATCGTCTGATGCCGCTCACAATAAAACACCCAAAAGCCTTCAGGCAATCAGTACCGCGAATGACCCCAATTCATCTGTGCAGAAACTGCTGTCATCGACTAAGACTCAAATAGACAATCAACCCACTGCTGTTCATATCTCTGGCACTATTTCTAACAGTGTCTCAGCTTCGACATCGGCTGATAGCGTAAGTGTTGACCGTAATCGTTTAGATTCGTCCAATACGGAGTTGTCTAATGTCAAGCTTGACAACGTGGTTGGTCAGGCGAGGAAATCTATTCTGAAGTCTCGCCCTGCTGGTTCCATCAATGCTGATTATCGAACTGGTGTTTTAGCGCCTCAAAGCACTGAGGCACTTCACGTGTCTAACGTCGAACCCACACCCATTGCGCAAAACGTCCAATCAAGCAGAACCGCTGAGAAAATGTCTCCTTCAGTTCGAACTGGGACAGCCGACTCAACTGGCATATCACAGGGGCTATCAAACCCTAAGCCAGTCAACCGATCTGTATCAACCGCACCGTTGAATGCCGCAAAGTCCTTACCGATCAGTGTTGTCAAAGCATCCGATATCAAGCCAACTGCTGATGCATCCACTAACAAAAAACCTTCGCGTACGCTAGCCCCTAAGCCCGAATCGAAGCGTCTAGTTAAAGCGTCTAACCCAATAACTGAGAACGCTACAGCTGTGGTTGCTCCCCCTCATACAAATAGAGTAGCTGTCAAAAATTCGCCTCAGTCTCACCCACAGCGCATTGCCAATATCGTCACAGCTAAGAGTTTGGCCACTGATAAGATTAACGCATCAAAAGTAGCGGTTGCTGAATTGCCACGTAAACCGAATACTGCAAATGCAGACGCTGTTGTATCATCAGTAGCCAGCAAACCTGTTGCTTCACAAGCATCCAAAGCAGTTGCACAAGTTGACCTCAAATCTGTTTCCAATAAGCCAACCAAGGTCGCAGGGAGAAATGATATTAAGCCCTCTACCACCAAAAAGACTAAGGTCGTCGCAAATGCTGTAGCTAAGACTGTAGCCGCAGATTCGTCCAGTATTCCAGCGAGTGTTATATCTAAACTGGTAGCCAAAACAAATGCAAAAACTGAGGGTAACGTATTGACCAACGTTGCGATTAAGTCCCCTACAAAAACTGAGACCCAGCCGAAACCCGTTAAACTGCCAAAACTTGTTACAGTCAAAGAAGTCAAATATTCTAAGAACCCCACATTTCAGAGCACGATCCGTCCAGTCATTCGATCATCTGTTGTTACGCCAGTACGAGGAAAAATTGTTCACGTCAACAAGATTTATGGCGATCATGTCAAAAAGGATGACTTGATCATTAGTGTTAGCTCTAATGAAGCTAAAAAAGAGCTTATGTCTAACGTTGTTGACTTTATACAGAGTAAAGATAGTTATTATGAATCCTTAGCAACATTGAGAAAAAATATTGAGCTGCAAAAAAAAGGCGTTATCTCGAAGCAAGAACTCAATAGCTCGCAAAGTAGCTACATATCCTCACTCATCAGCATGGTAAGAACCAGGATAGAATTTAAAAAGCTAGCCCAATCGCTTGACTTTGATTGGCGTAAAGTTGATGATCTTGATTTTTCAAAGCAACCACTCTTACAACAAAAGGGCGGTGCTGAAGATATCGTTGAATTCCTACTTAATAAGCAATATATTTTGAAAATCGATGCAGGTGAGTCAGGCATTTTCTTACCTAAGATCACTCAGGATGATGACCAAGAACAAATTAACTTTGTCGCTGGCGGTACCGTAAAAGAGGATCAGGTGATTGGTATGATCGCTGATCCGAAACGACTACGCTTACGCATTGAAGTACCAGAATTTGATGTTCTTAAGTTCAGCAAAGGCCAAACTGCAGTTATGAAAATTCCTGTACTGAAAAATAAAACCATGCAAGGTGAAATATCGGAGATTAGAAGATTTGAATACAATCAACGTTCAGGGCAAATTCCCACTATTCCTGTGACAGTGGATATTGCTTGTAAAGAGAATTGTGAGCGCTACTACAGCATTAGTGCCGAGGTTAGTATAATCAACCCAGCAGAACCAACGCTTCAAGTTCCACTGACTGCTGTTGGAAAATCAGATGATTCTTCACAACAACCTATACATTATGTTAAAATACTGGTTGATGGAAAAATTACTAAAAAGCGCGTAACCGTAGGCTCAACGACTGCTAACTCAATAGTGATTCTCAGTGGGCTTAGTAAAGGAGACCAAATTGTCGAAAATTATAAAAATCCGGAATCTTAAAAAAAACATACAGCAACACAGTCGCACGATCACCATTCTCCCTTCCTGTTCCTTGTCGATACACAAGGGGGATATGGTTGCTATTACCGGTCAATCGGGCGCAGGAAAATCAACGCTTCTCAATATTATTGGCTGTTTAGATCAGCCTTCATCTGGACAATACTATCTCAATCAGCATGATATTACTGATCTATCTTGTACAGCACGCTCGCTACTTCGCAAGGAAACTTTCGGTTATATTTTTCAGCAGTATTGGCTTATTAATCACCTGACAGTTGTAGAAAACGTTGAACTTGCTCTGCTTTATCGATCAGGCCATTGTCGCTCTAATCGTGAGAAGGCACGCAATGCGCTTGATCAGCTTGGTATCCTTAGCCATGCTGAACATTACCCCTGCCAATTGTCAGGTGGCCAACAGCAACGCGCTAGTATCGCTCGCGCCATCATTACCAAGCCTAATATTTTGATTGCTGACGAGCCCACAGGCGCGCTTGACCATGACAACAGCATGCAGATTATGCAAATTTTAAAAGAAATTAATCGATCTCATGGAACGACGGTGATACTTGTGACCCATGACCGCGAAATTGCAGGCATGTGCAATAAACGCCTTCCCATGGAGACCCTATTTACAAAAAAAGAGCAACTCTATGCACAAGCTTAGAACAATCATAAAGGGGATTTTATCCCAGAGAACTCGCAGTATGCTGTCTGGCATTGCTACCTTATGTGCTACAGCTATAATAACCTGTCTGATAGCGTTTTTCTATGCCACGACTCAGCAGATGGCTGATGAAATGCGAACCATACAAAAAAATACCAAGATTGTCGTCCATTTGCATCCCAGCGAGCAGCGTCAATCTCAGATAACTTATCAAGATTATTTAACGTCTGTCCGCCCAGCTTTTAAAGATAGAGCGATCGCTGCCTCTAAAAAAACTTATGTTCATGTTTATTTGGATGACAAGAAGCGTTCAGGCGATTACTTTGAACAAATTGCATGTGACCATGACTACCTGCTAGCACATAATCTTTCTTTATCAAGTGGTCGTTTCTTTCATGAGTCAGAATTTCCGCAAAGTCCCTTTGTGGTTATTGGCTATGACGTCGCAAAGAAATTATCCATAGATGAGCAATCTAGCGATCCTGTATCCTTTTTTGTTGCCAAGCAAAGCCATGATGTTCTGGGCGTGATTAATAAGCAACAGGATAAATTCTTTTATGGCCAAAATAACGCTAACCGTACAATTTATACCCATTTGAAAACGCATCATGCTAATCTCTTAGCGCTTGATGAAATTACCGTGCAAATATCTAATCCTCAAGAATCTGAGCGTGTTAGCGACCAAGTCAGGCTATTGTTGCGTGAAAAGTTTCCAAACGTTAATTATCAAATAACCGATATGAGTCAAACGGCCAAACAGATTCAAGATTATATTGCTAAGATTCGCTTTGTTTTACTCGCCTTTGGGTGCATTAGTACTCTAGTTGCTAGCATTAATATCACAAACAGCATGTATGCAATTATTTCTGAGCGTTTTCAAGAGATTGGTATACGGCTGGCGATTGGCGCAACTGCAACTCAGGTTAAGCGTTTGTTGTTAACTGAAACACTTTTGTTAGCACTCGTAAGTTCAGCCTTGGGTATGGTGCTGGGCGAGTTGTCTAATATGATACTGATCAAGTACTTAAACTGGGATTATACGTGGCATATTTTTGCCGGCCCGGTGAGCTTCATCATGATGACCGTTGTTTGTTTATTATCATGTTATGCACCCCTGCTACGCGTTGATAAAATTAATCCCATTCATGCTATTCAGAGAGTTTGATGCGTCAATTATATCAATGGTTTTCCGTGAAGATAGGTAGTCATCGAAATACCCTTGCGTCGATACTTAAAATAATAAGTTTTGTATTGTACGCCTGGAACGACGCTTTATCGAAACTGCTTACTACAACTTCAACGCATACGCTACCTACGCATACGGTCGTATTTTATCAATACCTCTTTTCGGCTGTTTTGATCTCTTTGGTTTATTTATTTTCTTCGTCTAGTCGTCAAAAAATGACTGGCGCACCGTATCATATTTGTCGCATTCTTCTCTGTTCTTGTGGCATCATATTACTCAATTGGTCATTCACGGTTATGCCTTTATCTTATGCTGTTGGTTTTAATCTCATGAGTCCCTTAATGACTATTATTGGCGCATATGTCTGGTTTCGCGAGCGCGTTACGTATCGAAAATTATTGGCGCTGGTGGTGAGTATGATCGCTTATTTGGTTTTATTAGACTCAAGTCGTTTTGCAAGTGCCATACCACTTAGCCTACAAGCTTGCCTTGTTCCGAGTGTGGCCCTACTATGCTTTCAAATCAATACCATATTTACTAAGCAGCTATGTCGGCTTGGTGAGTCATCTATTAATCTCACCCAGATCCTGTTTATCGGTATTCCACTGGTATTATTACCTTTTGAGATCAATCATCCGCATAATTTAACCAATCCACAATTATTGATCATTGGTGCGATGGCGCTCAACGGCACACTAGCAACTCTTGCTTTGAATCAAGCTATCGCCCTTGCTGATCTTACATTCCTATTGCCGATTGGTTTTCTTAAGTACAGTATTGTCAGTTTTTTTGGATACGTGTACTTCCTAGAATTCCCCAGTGTCAATCATCTTTTCGGTATTAGCCTCACAATGATTGTACTTTATTGGATCAACCAGCCCGATCGGTTGACACTCAAACCTGCCCACAATTGAGGTATCATAATCAATATTTTGAATAAATTGGCTCGATGATTTCGTCATTGTGGTGTGCCACACGATTACTACGGCTTTCTGTTGACATATCCGTTGCATATTTTTAACATGTACGCTTTTTGTTCGAAAGCCCCTATGTTTTCTTGAGCTTATTGGTGCTATCCGATAGGATAAAATAAGGTTCACTGGTGGTGTTTTGAGATTTTCAGCCGTTTTATATAGTATTGGTATTTTTCTAGTGGGCTTTCTGGTTGTCAGTAGTATATTAATATTCAATCAGCGGAGAATGATGTATTTCCCCCAGCGTTATCCATCGAATATCATTCATCAGCTTAGTTCTATTGAGACAATTCGTTATGTAAGTAGTGGTCAACCACAACAGGCCTTCTTTGTTTCTGAATCATCTAAACCAAAATACCTATGGATTCTTCTGGGCGGCAATGCAGCGGTAGCACTGCAGTGGCTACCCCTTCTTGCCGGTGCGAATATTCCTGATACGGGTTATCTACTCGTTGATTATCCTGGCTATGGCATGAATAGTGGCTATCCAAGTCAGAAAAATAATTGTCAAGGGGTCCTTGATGCCTTTAGTGCTCTCAAAAAGCAGCTTGATTTATCGCCTAATGTGTCCATTCTGGGTCACTCGATTGGGGCTGCGGTGGCTATCGATGTCTCACTTTCTCTATACCCCAAATCTTTGGTGCTTGTCAGTCCGTTTACATCTATGTATGCGATGTCAAAGCGCGTTATCGGATCAATTTGGGCGTGGCTTATTAGCCCTTTTTTATGGGACCCTTACCGCTCAGAGGTGACGTTAAAAACATTGATTACGACCTACCCCGACACGCAGATATTGATTTTACATGGCCAAAGTGACAACGTCGTGCCATATGCAATGGGCCAAAAACTGGCAAGTATAAGTCCATCGATAGAATTTCAAGCCTTAGTTGGCGTGGGTCATGACTTACCGTATGCTGCTAGAGATCATTTCTTAGCAGCCTTACGTCACAAATGATTAATCTCAATAGAAGTCTGTATGGAACAATTCTGTTCTGTTTCCCAGCAAGAGAAACTTTCAGAATCAGTGCTTAAAACCCTCGTGTCTGACACTACGATGGAGAATCCATAGACATATATCCGGTCGCATCAATCCAGACACTTCCGGGCAGCACAATCGCTGGCGAACAGCCATTTAGATGGCTTTGGCTTACGTGCGCGCACTGCGCCGTGGATCAATGAATTGTCGTCGCGACCTGGCTTCGTTGCAGCTGATGAACATAAATGTCGTGAGCATTTTGTTCAGAAACAGAGTCTTTTTCAAGATTGCCCAGAAAAATTCTCAGCGAGCTGCTCTGCAGGTCTGTTAAGACCATCTGGGTGAGATTTTCTCATACGTTCTGATGCTATTTAATTTGCAGTGCTTGATCAAGTTTAAAATCAATAAAAAAGACTCCAATACAGTTTGATAACGACTGAATCATAAAATAAATCATTGCCATTGCTAATCCGATGGTTGGGTCAATGTGTAGCGCGTTAAGGCAATAGACGACGGTTACCTCTCGTGCGCCTAACCCACCCATGCTCAACGGTAACTGCATTGAAATTGATGAAGCCAAAAATATTAAAGTATAGGTCAATAAATGCGTATGCTCACCCAATGACCAAACAATGATTATGCATGCAAATACCTGAAGACATTGTATTAATACTGATAAAATAAGCGTGTGACTATATGTTTTCCAGTCACTTTTTATCATATATTGGTGAACCCAATAAAATAGACTGATCATCATCAAGAGAATGATGCATGTAGATGTATTCGTCAGCCATGGCAGTGATGATGGCTTTATCACACAGAGCGTCATAACAGCAAGTATCAATAAACCGATTAACCCATTAAAACGATCAAACAATAAGGCCTTAATGATTGATAGCGTTTTACCGGAATAATATTTTTTGAGAAAATAAACTTTGTATCCGTCTCCACCAACCCCACCAGGCAAGAACAAGTTATAAAACATGCCTAAATAATACAAACAACTGTTACTTTTGTGATCGAGCTTTATTCCAATCTCTTTTAAATAATATCGACTTCGAACAGCACCGAGTAGTTGTGATATATTATGCATAGAAAACGCCACTAATAGCACTCGTATGTCTACTTTTTGTACAACTGCTATGAAAAAATGCCAGTTGACTTTCCTAGAAATTAGCGTCATAGCAAGCACACTCAGGGACATCTTAACGATTAAGAATAGGTTTTTTTTCCAACTTGTGTATTTAGAACTGACCATCTATAGCCTCCATCTCCTCACTATTGTTTTGTGATTTTTTCATGCGAGTAGCCACATTTTCCTCTTCGTTGAATACAGGGATGACTACA
>DCKN01000002.1 GCA_002320385.1 Proteobacteria bacterium UBA1673 | reverse complement strand
ACTTGGACTTAGAAAAAGATCTGGATGACTCTGAAAGTCCTAGAGATAAGATGATGACAGAAATTGCTTTATTGGCGCCCTTGTACAATGAACTGATGCAGTTTTTGGCTAATGAGCTCGGTGGTATGGCTGAGTTGAAGTCTAAAACCGAAGTATCCAGTGATGCGCTGGTGAGCCCCTTTGCCGAGGAAGCGTCTGAGGTTTAACCATTCATAAGCACGATCGGGCTTGGATGATTGATTCAAGTCACGATTGTGTTCAATAGTCGTTGTGCCAAAGCGTACATCGTCACGACATGTTATTTACGAGCTTTACTTACACGGGTGTATGGTGTCCTGAGTCAATTCTTGGTGCGGTCTTATCCTAAATACATCTTACGCGGTATTAGGCGGCAGTGCCGGTCGGTAGTACCTCGTCGATGATATGCTCTGAATCATCGGTGGCATCAATCTGGCGCTCGCAGTTGGTTTCCGGCACCATGGTGTAAAAAACGCCCATACAGATGGCTATTGAGACGGGAACAACCATAAAGGCAGCTTGATACGGTGCTATGGTATTCGGCATGTAACCGCTCACTGGTGCATAATATTCCAAAATGTAGCCACTGATGGGCGTCAGTATACCAGTTGAGCATACCAAAATCATATTGTTGAGCGCGATGGCTGTGGCCATGCTGTCTTCACGGTTAAGATCGTTGATTAGCCCAAATGTGATTGGCTGAGCAGCTGATGACGTGCCGATTGCAACGAGCATAATGTTGACTACCCATGAATTACTTGGCTGGAAAATGATTAAAAAGAGGCTTGCTGCCAATCCCATGCCTAACAATACCATGGTTGGCCGGATGCGTTCTTTCATATGATTGGATACCCATCCAGCAGCAGGGCTTGCTATTGCCATGGAAATCCATACCCACATCAATTGCTGAGCTGATTGATCGTCACTTTGTGCTTGTATGAGGCTTAGAAATGGAACGCCCCATGATTCAGCAATAATTCCGACCGCTGCCCAGGATCCAAATGCAGCAAAGCCAACACACCAGTTAACATGATTTTTCGCGACATGACACAATATTGAGGTAATGTCACGGTTAACCTCGCTTTTGTCCTCATCTATTGTTTCAGGGCTATCTTTCAGGATGAAAAAGAACAAGCCTGTTAAAATGATGCCGAATATCCCGGCATAGTAAAGCGATATTCGCCATCCAATGGTTTGAATCATCATTCGGATGGGTTTTCCAGCTAAGACTGCACCAATGCATCCCATGATTTGTACACAGCCGGTGATGAGGGCCTGTTTTTCAGGTGGAAACCACCGAGCTGACAATGCCAGTGGCCCAATGAAAGCAAATGCTGAGGCCGCGCCAATTGCCAATCGACTAATCGATGCTAATATAAACTGATCTGTTGCTTGCAAACACAGTGTAGATATTGCGCACACGCACACTGCTGCTGTTAAGCAGGCTCTAGCGCCGAAGCGATCACACAATAGCCCTGCGGGTAGCTGCATAAGTGCGTAGGCATAGAAAAAGCAAGCAATGAGTTGGCCTAGCTGCCCGGGTCCCACTGAGAATGCACTCATCAATTCGCTGGTGATTACAGTTGGCATTACTCGTAGGAAAAACTCGTAAAGATAAAAGCTTGCGCTGAGAAACACAATAATGTAGGCAGTGAGTGTGCCAAGCTTGGGGTTGTCAGTAGATTCCATAGGTGCTCTTGGGTTTGCTAGTTGGTTTTGTCGTCGATTCGTTGATTAATATTAACACAATATGCAAATATCTGCAAATATCGGGATTAGTACGATGTTTTTTAACAATATTATTGAGCTTTTATGGCATGTTTTGTCAGTGATTGGCTAATGATATCTGAATCAGTGATGGGTTGCTCTCAGATGGTGATCAATGTGTTTTCACGTCTTATGATTGGTGATATTAACGGATTATTTTCTTACCGGCAATTCTGAATCATTTTATCCTTGGAATGAGCGCTTTTGTTCAAAGAGAATCGATAAGCGATTAATGTACCAACGGTTATCGACGGTGTAGTGTTTGTAGTTTTTTTGAAGGCTGATGCGCTTCTTTATTTGTGTTCGGGCGCATAATCAGCTAATCTTAAGTTAAGTTTACTTGAGCGTGATTCGTGTATCGACTAGGACCTATTGTCACAAACATCAGTTTTGTCTTGTTTCAATGTGTTGCTGTTATGTTGCCTGGATTTGCACGGCCATCAAATAAGATTGCGGTTGATCAAGTTACAACTGTTCGTGCGGAGGGTCACTCCTTAACGCGGCAAATTCCCGTCTATGGATGTATTGATAGTACTAGGTACGAGTCGCTGCGATTTGCGAACAAAGGCGTTGTGAGTAAAGTTTTTGTTATTGATGATCAAACAGTCGCTAAGGGTGATCTTTTGGCTAAGCTTGACTTAACGATGCTGCAGCCCAATCTAGATACGCTAAATATCCGAGTTGCGCAGTTGGATAAAAAAATTCAAGCTGCTACTGCTGAAGAGAAAAAGCAAGCAGTTCAATTACTACAAAACGAGCATGCTTTATCACTTGCAAAACAACACTATGAAAAGCAAAAGCGCTTGTATGCAGAACGGATTATTACCCAAAACCAACTCGATGAGTCGGCGTTTCGGCTAGACGAACGAAAGTCAATTCATCTTCAATCAAACTATCTGATTGCGAAAACGCATGATAAGATTGCATTGTTGCGTCAACACCGTCGGAATGCGCAACAGACGATCAAAGATATACAGCGCCAGATCTCGCAAAGCGAATTGCGTGCACCATTTTCCGGGAAAGTAGAGCGTATTCATGCCAAGCCGGGACAATCGGTGTCAAGTAATGATGTTGTCCTCACTTTATTTGATCCCGCACAGATGCGCTTGCGTGCGGTTGTGTCTCATGCTGAGATTCGAGAATTAAAACAGTATCTCAAAAAGAATAGTCGTGTTCCAGTAAAACTGGTTTGGCAAGATCAATCGGTTGAAGGTCATGTGATTAATATTTTGCCGTATTCAAAAAGTGAGACCTTGGGTGTTGATGTATTGGTAGATTTGGATTCCCAAGTATCTAAGCGATTATTATCACCACAACGGTTTATGATGATTGTTCCGACAGACCGTCGTTTGTTTACGTTGCCAGTTGATGCTATCCAGGACGGCTCGTTTGTTGTCAAAGTTTCTGATTCAGGGAAAATACAGCGGGCGGCAGTAACCAAAATCAGACCTGCTGCCGTTAACCCACATCATGTTGTCTTGGAAAGCGAACAACTGCAGTCGAGTGATGAGATTGTGGTCGCCTCAAAGGTTGCCGTGCATGAAGGTGATGTATTGATCAAAAATTCTGGAGTTTGATATGGCGAATCAAAACCTTGCATGTGTACATGATATTGTTGAGGTTGATGATGATAAGGATATATCTTGTCCTCCAAAGGGTAGTATGATGTGGAATGCGCATCCACGGGTTTATCTTAGTATGCCTGCAGGCTGTGATCGTGTCAGATGTTATTACTGTGGCACGCTGTATGTTAGAAAAGTGCGTGCCAAAAAATCAATGGCACAAGATTTGTAATTACGTGTAATGTCACCTTGTATTTTATCATTGGAGACGAGACGAGCACGTGTCATTTAGAATGGTCGACATGGCTGTTGTTTGTTACCTATAAACTGTGCTAATGTGTTCCATTCAACGGTCCATTAAAGGTTTTTAATGAAGGCAATGATTCTCTCTGCAGGGTATGGGACGCGTATGCGCCATCTAACCAAGCATTTGCCAAAACCCTTGCTCAAAGTTGGGCGATCAACATTGATTGAACATCATCTTGAGGTGTTATCTGCCTGTGGTATTGATGACGTGGTGATTAACCTGGGTTACCTAGGGCATCTTATTCGGGACTATTTAGGGGATGGTGCACGTTATGGGGTGAAAATTTCATATTCTGTTGAGAACCCAGACAATTTACTGGATAGTGGCGGCGGTGTAAAACATGCACTTCAGCTCTTGGGAGATCAGCCTTTTTTATTGCTGAGTGCTGATGTTTGGACTGACTTTTCATTGCGGTCTCTGATATCAAAATCGCGTTCTCGTGTGGTGGATCTTTTGATGGTGGAAAATCCCACTTATCATCGAGACGGTGATTTTTCAATTGCCCATGATCGACGTGTTTGGCTTGCAAGTGGCACCAATCCGATGACATATGCCGGCATCGGTGTTTTTTGTCCCAGTTATTTTTCCGAGGTCAGCGCACAGAAATTTGGTTTGTATTCTGTGATTGAGCAGGCGATTCGTGATGGGATGTGCTTTGCTTCTGTGATTCAAGATGCGCGTTATGTCAATGTTGGGACGCCTGAGCTTTTAGCACAACTTAATACAAGCTTATGTGAAATTTAAGCGCTATGAAACCTGTGTATCAAGCGCATGGTAAAAGCTTTTGGGCATGTCTTTTAGTCGTATTATGGTGGTCCAAGCACCAATCAGTTAGTTGCTGTTGTTATCCTTGATGTTGTAATGACGTACTTGATCAACAAATGCATGTACAGATTCAATTGGCGTTTCTGGTAATACGCCATGTCCTAAGCCAGCGATGTAATGAGTGTTCTTATTCACTTTATTTAACATGTAGTGCGTATGTTGTTGTGTTGCTATGGGGCCTGCGTGCAAGATACTGGGGTCGAGGTTACCTTGGAATACGAGATCAGGGAAACACGCTTGAAGACTTTCGATGTTGGCTGTCCAATCAACGCCAATACATCGGAGGTTTGTTATGTTTTTAAGCATTCTGATTCGTTTTTCAGTCAGTCCTTTACTGAAAAACATGACTGGTGCGGGACACTTCATGCGCTTTAGGCTTGCGCAAATATCGCTTAGCGCATTGGCGCTGTAGCTTTGGAATTGTGTATCGGATAAAATACCGCCCCACGTATCAATCACAAAGAGGATATCTGCCCCAGCCTGGTACTGTTTCAGTAGGTATTGAGCAGTAATGCTACTCAGTTCATTAATCAATGCTGTGGTAGCAACAGGGTGTGTGTAGGCAAAGCGTTTTGCTGTATGGAAGAGTGCTTCACTTCGTCCTGAAATCATATAGCAGCTTTGAGTCCATGGGCTACCGCTGAAGCCTATGATTGGCAGTCGCTTACCAAGTGCTGATCGCAACGATTTTACAGCATCATAGACATATTCCAGTCGTTCAATTGCTTCTGAAAAGGGGAGGTTAGTGATGTCTTTTGGTGATGAAATAGGGTGGCTGAGAATTGGGCCAGATCCTTTAACGAAGTTCAAGCCCAGATCTAAGCTATCAGCAATGGTTAGAATGTCTGAAAATACGATTGCTGCGTCTAAATTAAAGCGTCTCAGTGGTTGGAGTGCAACCTCTGTTGTCGCGTCAGTATTACGACAGAGTGACATGAAGTCTGGGAATTTTGCTCTGATTTCCTGATACTCAGGTAAATACCTACCAGCTTGTCGCATGAGCCATACAGGTGGGCCCTCAGTGGCCCTACCTGCGAGCGTATCGATCATGAGGTTGTTTTCCAGGTGTTCTTGAACTTCTTGACGGTTAGAGTGCGGTTGTTTACTATCCGTGTTCATTCTTGACCCCCAAGTCTAATTTCGTGGACTCGGGAGTAATGCGAATGTGTTGCCCACAACACCTGCACACACAATTAAACTGATTATAAATATCAATACGAGTGCCAATTTTCCTCCGGGGAGTTTGAATTCACCTGTCAAACTTTCGATGTATCTTGCACGCCAAACCATGATTACCGGGAGAATGCCGAATAAAAATGTTACTAGTAGCCCTGACAAGTCAAGTGCTAGGAGGAACCCTGAGGACTCTTTTGGTACAATGAGCGAAATTAGTAATGGTGGCCCAAGGGTCAGTCCTGCTGCAATGAGCT
>DCKN01000038.1:967-10696 GCA_002320385.1 Proteobacteria bacterium UBA1673 | reverse complement strand
CATCAGTTCAATGGTGTCGATCTCTGATAACTATGTGGATGGTAAGCTAGTCAAACCATCAGGTATTGTCTGTCTTGATGGTGATGATACTTATTTTGTGGTTGCAGCGGATAAAGGAACGGCAACTTTCTCGGATTATGCAAATCAAATTGCTGAACACACAAACTTTTGGTTACAAGATGCTTTTGCTTCCGGTGGCCAAACTGGTTATGATCATAAAAAAATTGGTATCACAGCCAAGGGCGCTTGGCAGTCCGTGCGATGGCATTTTATGAAACTGGATATCAATCCAGATAGAGATCGATTTACGGTTGTCGGTATAGGTGATATGTCAGGTGATGTATTTGGTAATGGCATGCTTTTGTCAAAGCAAATCTGTTTGGTAGCAGCGTTTGATCATCGGCATATTTTTATTGATCCTCAGCCCTGTCCAAAGCGCTCTTTTAAAGAGCGTGCTCGATTATTTGAATTATCTAGAAGTAGTTGGGACGATTACGATAAGCGTCTGATTTCTGCTGGTGGTGGCGTATTCTCGAGAGCGAGTAAATACATCACGCTTTCACCTGAGGTATGCGCTTTATTGGATATCGATCAAAAAACTGTGACACCCAATGAGTTGATAAAGTTAATCCTTTGTGCTCAGGTTGATCTGATTTGGAATGGGGGTATTGGGACCTACATAAGGGCGTCGACAGAGACTGATTTAGATGTTAAGGATATGACTAATGACGCGTGTAGGGTTGTGGCTGGCGAGGTCAGGGCTCTTGTGATTGCAGAAGGCGGTAATCTAGGGGTTACTCAGAAAGGGCGAATTGAGTACGCGCTTAATGGCGGCATGATCAATACCGACTTCATTGATAATGTTGGTGGTGTTTCATGTAGTGATAGTGAAGTTAATTTAAAAATTGCGCTGTCCCATGTTACAGAATCTTCAGCGCTGACGCTCAGTAAAAGAAATGATCTATTGGTCGAGATGCAAGAGAGCGTGGTGTCTATGATTTTGCATAACTGTTACATGCAAAACTTCGCATTAAGTATTGGAGAAATTCAGGCTAAACAAAAGCTTGAGATCTATTTGAGGTACATGCGATACTTAGAGAATCAGGGTATCTCTAATCCATCTATTGACTGTCTGCCCTCACGTAAAGAATTAATGAGTCGACAAGTCAATGATAACTATCTTGTTCGTTCGGAGCTTGCAATTTTATATGCGCATACAAAAACATTATTAGTTAAATGTTTATTGCAGGGTGATCTTGTTGATGATCCTTATTGTTTGTTGTACCTGTTTCATGCATTCCCACGACAGATTACAGACCAGTATCGTTCTACTTTATTAAAACATGTTTTAAAGCGTGAAATTATTGCAACTCAGATAAGCGATCTTTGTATCAATGATATGGGGTTGTCTTTCATACAGCAAATGAAAGATGAGACGCGCTGTACGGAAGAGGTTGCTGTTAAAGCTTATTTTATCAGTCTCGAAATTTTCCAACTACGTCCAGCACTTAACTTCATTTATGATCATATTGACACAATGGATTCTGATCAATCGCTTGTGTTTTTTAATGATATTAGAAAGCTCCTCATGAGTTCTGCTTGTTGGTTGGTATATAATCTTGATCTCTCAGCGCCATTCAGCATGCAAACTATTGCCGATATTTTTGCCATTCCAGTTGAATTGCTTAATGAAAGTGTTCCTGTTCATATCAGCGAGCAATCTGTTGAACAATGTCAATATCGTCATGATTTGTTGTTGAGCTATGGTGCAGACAATAAGGTCGCATCGATGATTGCCTACGCGCCACATTGTGCGCCGCTTTTGAATGTTGTGTGGGCATTGAGGGAGACAACTGGAAAAATAGAGCATTTTTCTGGGCTGTATTTTTGGTTAAGTGATTACTGGTCATTTACTTGGCTTCGTGCGCAAATCGATGCTTTTCCCGTAGATTCAATATGGTCACAAGTCGCAAAGTCTTCGGTAATCACGAACCTTGACCGGTTGCAACGAGACCTTTCAAAGTATGTTTTTCTCGTGTTGAAATCAAAGCGCAATCGCGACGATTATCAGGGAGCAATTGACGAAGTTATTCAGCGTAATCAGGCAGAGTGCTCTGATTGGGAGCATGCTGTTGAGCAAATGAGATCCGTGCATAAAATTGACTTGTCTGTGATAACGGTTGCGCTTTTGCGACTGAATAAATTATGTTCTGTTTTGGAAGATAGTTATGATGTGTCATGATTGAGGACGTTGTTTTTCTTGTATCAATGCCTATTTTTTCAAATTGTCTTGCTCATTGTTCATTTTCAATGAGCGTTTCAACATACTCACTGACAGCGTCAATATGAGTAATGGGAGAGAATCGCTTGAGTGGTGTGCCGTCTCTGTCGATAATGAACTTGGTAAAATTCCATTTAATTGATTGGCTTCCGAAAATGCCAGGAAGTTTTTGGCTAAGATACTGGAATAATGGATGTGCGTGTTTGCCGTTTACAAGAATTTTATTGAATAGTGGAAAAGTTACTTGAAATCTCTGCTCATGGGTAATGATGATTTCATCGTCTTCTAGCGGTTCTTGATTGAATTGATCGCTAGGAAATCCGAGTATTGTGAATTTCTCATCTTTAAAGTACTGATAACATATTTCCATTTCTCTTAATTGTTGGTTAAAACCACATTCCGATGCGATATTAACCACCATGACGATGGACCCTTCGTAGTTGCGCATTCTTACAATTTTGCCTGAAGGGGTGCAGATGTCGATATCGTATATAGATTTGATGTACATTGATGGCTCACAATAAAGTGTTTTCAATGTATAGTCTATGTTTTATTTTTTTACAAGAAAAAACATCCCCAAGGGGATTCGAACCCCTGTTACCGCCGTGAAAGGGCGGTGTCCTAGGCCTCTAGACGATGGGGACATCTCTAAAATGGAGCTAGGCGGTCTCGAACCGCCGACCCCTTGCATGCCATGCAAGTGCTCTACCAGCTGAGCTATAGCCCCGCATGGGTGTGGTAATCATATCAATCATCGATTTCATTGTCAATCATTACAGTATGCTAATTTGTTGCTTCTGTTTTATTATGCCGGTAAAAATGTGTTGGGGCATTGATCACTGCGTTTAATGACTTCGACTTTGGATTGATCGAATAATTGATTTTTCCCGACCACATTTGGGTTGTTAACGATCTCTAGTCCCGAAAGTTTATTATGATTGAATTTAAATATCCATGGACTGCACCAGGCAACTTCAATGTTGGTAAATGCCTGTTCGTCGGCGCCAAGTAGGTGTCCGGCTAATGCTCTCAGGCTATTGCCATGGGCTACGATCAAGATGCTGTTGGTTGTATCGTATTTTAATCGTTTTACAATATTGGTTTGATAAAAATTTGTCACACGCTCAAGTGTATCAGCGAGTGACTCTCCGCTAGGTGGTTTATCATGAAATCCTCTTCTCCATTGGTGCACTTTATCTGCACCATAGATTTTACAGGCCTCAACTTTATTCATCCCTGTGAGCTCACCGTAATTACGCTCATTCAAGGCTGCACTGATTTCAGTTTCAATATGGCCGTAATGTTGGATCATTGTGTCTAAGGTACTTCGTGCTCGAATGAGGGCTGAGCAGTATGCGTGATCGATGGTGTAATCTTTGCATAATTTCGCAGCGACTGTTGCTTCATTTTTTCCTTTGTAGGTCAATTTTGCATCGTACAATCCTGTGAAAAGATTTTTCTTATTGTACTCAGACTCTCCGTGTCGGACACAAATTAAATGTTTTGTGTGATTATTCTTCAACATATTCTTTCACTAGTTCTGTCAGAAGATTCACGCCGTACCCCGAAGGTCCTTTGCCATGGACCTCAGGAGCTGCATTCCATGCAGTGCCAGCGATGTCGATGTGTGCCCAGGGAATATCTTTGGCGAATCTTTGCAGAAATTGCGCAGCTGTGATGGAACCGGCACCGCCTGTTGTAGATATATTTTGACAATCTGCAATCGGTGAATCAATCAGTTTATCAAACTCCTTATCCAGTGGCAGTTGCCAAACTTTTTCACCTGATCGGTCGGATGCATGATTTAATTTCTTTGATAAATCAGACTCGTTGCAAAAAACTCCTGCATACTCATGACCCAATGCTACGATAATGGCACCCGTCAGTGTAGCGACATCAATCATTGCTCTCGGTTTGAAGTCAGTGGCGTAATCCATTGCGTCCGCTAGTATTAACCTGCCTTCGGCATCAGTGTTCAAGACCTCAATTGATTTGCCCGCTCTGGAGGAAATAATATCACTTGGCCTGTAAGCCTGCGACCCAGTCATGTTTTCAGTTAGAGCAACGATGCCAATAACGTTGACAGGAATTTTCTGTTTTGCAATGCTGACCATAGCCCCGATAACCGCTGCGGCACCACCCATATCAAACTTCATTTCTGTGAGCATGGCTCGTTTAAGATTAATGCCACCACTATCGAAGCAAACACCTTTGCCAATTAATGCAACCGGTTGATCGCTTTTCTTTTTACTGCCATGCCATTTGACGCAGGCTAAACGTGATGGCTGGGCACTGCCTTGGCCAACAGACAATAGGGCGAACATTTTTTCTTTGCGACATTTTGCTTCATCAAGAATCTCTATTTCTAATCCAAGATTATCTAGGTCTTTTATTCGGTTACAAAATTCAATTGGCGTCAGTATATTGGCCGGTTCATTCATGAGGTCTTTTGCTAGAAATGTACCATCAGTAATGGCA
This sequence comes from Proteobacteria bacterium UBA1673, assembly GCA_002320385.1. Lineage (GTDB taxonomy): Bacteria > Pseudomonadota > Gammaproteobacteria > Comchoanobacterales > Comchoanobacteraceae > UBA7916. Next base: position 5,937 of record DCKN01000038.1, on the reverse strand, counting down.
GATAGGTTTTCATATGCGACTTTGAACTGATTAATATCAGCGCAACAATGCTGAATATCAACGTGCTTATTGTCTGCTTGTTCACTTTTGTATCGATTAAACGTATAGCTTGCATTCAGGAAACCTTTCATGATCATCATGAAGTCATCAACGTTGAATTGCGTTTCGTTGACGTTAGGCCAGCAAAAAGCGGCTGACTCGAATGTGTGTGCTTTTATTTTTTTGAACAGCTTTGCGCCAACTGTTTGGTAGTCTTTTGCTGTTTTACATTGAGCATCGAGATTGACACAGAGGAATGCAATATTTGATTGTTTGCAAAATAAGCATAGCGTCTCCCAAGACTCAATTTTCAGCGATGTGATCTGTTCTAAGATGTCAGCGCTATCAAATCTCGTAAGCAGCGTGTGATCACTCACGATATTATTAGTGTGATCGATAAAAAGTATGATGCATTGGCAATGCTCAGGGATTTTACTGCTGTAGTGGACGGTGCTAAATGTATGCATGGTAATCTTTGATCAAAAATGTTATAATAACAATCAAGAGATGCTTATTCAAGCGTTCATTACTCCAATAACTGGTGTGGCGTTTGACTGTCTGCTTGGCAAAAGGCTCAGGAGCACATTAAAAGTGATTAAAAAACGTCCAAATCAAAATAAACAACATCAGTCAGTGATTCATGCTAAGTCTCGTCCACTTTCATACGATATTCCATCACGTGCCGCTATTTTTGATGTCTTGTTAAAAACAAAAAAAGCGAAATCTGCAGACGAAGTTGCCCAGATGTTTAATGCCAGTGCTGCAGAAGCGAATGCATTATCTCGGCGATTGCGCGCGATGCTGAGAGATGGGCAACTCGCTAATGATCGATCCGGCCGATACGCTGTTGTACCTGGTAGTCAAGTCGTCAAAGCTAAGGTTCATATTCATAAAAATAGATCACTGAATCTCAAACCATTAGCACACGATGCTGATCTTGCTGATGTGACTATTGGCCATCACCAAGCGTCAAGTCTGATGCATGGTGATGAAATACGCATTCGTTTTTTCCCCACTCGTAGAAAATCATCTTGTGCGATCATTGTTGCCATTGATTATCGTGCTTCCAAATCTTTCGTGGGACAGCTATTTCGTTCTAATCACGGCTTTATGATTGAGCCTACATCGGCTATCACAAACGCGCAGGTGGTGCTGATGAATCAGGACCACCTGAAGATTGCTGATGGGACATTTGTAAAAGTCAAGATTATCGCTTATCCAACGGATAGAACACCATGTGAAATTGACATTGATTCTGTGCTTGGGACGCTTGATTCTCCAAGTATTATACAGTCTGTAATGATTGAGTCCTTTAATCTTCGTCATCAATTCTCTCCAGAGTCACTCGAGCAAGCAAGACTTATTGATGCCAAGGGTATTGTCGTTGATGCTGATCGTAAAGATTGGCGCTCGATGTCGTTTGTTACAATTGATGGTGCCGATGCGAAGGATTTTGACGATGCAATTTTTGTTGAGTCATTATCTGACGGATGGCGTGTTTTTGTTGCTATCAGTGACGTGTCGCATTATATCAAACCTGGCTCGTATCTTGATAAAGAAGCTTATACGAGAGGTACATCTGTTTATCTGCCTAATTCTGTCATACCGATGTTGCCGTTTGTTCTCAGTGATGGGTTGTGTTCGCTGTGTCCAGATGTTGATCGATTGGTTAAAGGTCTTGAGATTGTTTTGGATAACCAAGGATCGGTTTGTGATTACCATTTTTGTAAGGCAGTTATACGATCTAAACGAAGGCTGACATATACTTTTGCCCAGGATGTTATTGACCAAAAGGTAGTTTGTGAACCTTGGTTGAAAACATTACTCGACAACGCGTTTTCTGTTTTTGAGGTGCTAAAACGCAACCGTGTTCATCGTGGTGCACTCGAAATTGATTTGCCATTTGTTCACATGAACTATGATGATCATGACAAGATTCAATCGATCAGTCGTGCAAGTCGATTGAACACGCATAAGATAATTGAAGAGTTGATGTTGCTTGCCAATGAGGTGACTGCTGCTCATATGTTGTCCACCCGCTCTCCAGCACTATTTAGAAACCACAGTAAGCCTGATGTGGCAAAGCTGAAGGGTTTGTTGCCATTTCTTAATGCAAGGCATGTTGACATACGTGCAGAGCAATTGACTCGATTGCGCCCAAAGACTGTTGCACATATTATCAGTCAGCTTTCGGAACTTGAACACGGTGATTATCTTGTGCCAATGGTTTTATCTGCGCTGACGCAAGCGTGCTATGAGCCCATCAACAAGGGTCATTTTGGCTTAGCCTACAAGCATTATTGTCATTTTACCTCGCCAATTCGTCGCTACCCTGATTTATTGATCCATAGAGCGCTTGATAATTTAATCGAAAGTCGTCAAGATCCGATACTTGATGATAATATTAGTATCAAAGCGGCTGGAGACCATTGCTCGGTTGTTGAACGAATTGCTGACGATGCTCAGAAGCGTGCTAGTCAGTGGTTAAAGTGTTGCTTTATGATGGATAAAGTTGGACAAGTTTTCCAGGCCACCATTTCAATGGTGAAGCATTTCGGATTGTTTGTTTCAATTGATGCATTATTGATAGATGGACTAATCCACGTTAGTGCTCTTGATGGCTTCTATACTTTTGACGATGAGACTCTAGCTCTGGCATCAACTGATCATCAAACCACCTATGTCATTGGACAGACACTTCGTGTTCGAGTCATTAAAGTCAATGTTTTGAATCAGTCAATTGATTTTGAATTAGCATAACGCGTGATGATAAATCTGTTTTGCCAGTGACTATCAAATTCGCTTTGCATAAAATGAATCCTACAATCCCAGCTTAATTTTTATTTTTTTTAAAAAAAACATGACAAAAACTCTTGTAAAGTCTATACCGTCTGGACACTTTACAGGATGTTAACATGATCGAGTCTGAATTTTCACTTTTTGTAACGCTGCTAGCAATAATGAATCCTCTTGGCAATGCTGCGATTTTCGTTTCTCTTGCGCAAGGTATCACGCGTTCCGACATGGTTAATCTTGCCGTTAAAACAGGCATCGCAAGCTTCGTCGTTCTTATTATTTCAGCTTTGATTGGGTTACCACTGCTTCACGCTATCGGTGTTACGATGAGTGCGTTTCGATTTGCTGGCGGTCTTATTCTATTGAAAGTTGGATTTAGTATGTTTAACGGTCAATCAGATAATTCTCATTACACGCCTGAAGAACATGATGCTGAAATGAGTAATATGGCTGTTACGCCATTGACCATACCACTCATTGCAGGACCAGGTGCGATGGTTACTGTCATACATTTTGTTAATAAGCTACATTCGTTTAGTGTTGTTAATTTAACCTATCTTACAATCGTTCTTGCAATTAACTGTCTTTGTGTAACAGCATGTCTTTATGCCACCACGCTTGATTTTTTTCAGGTGGTGTTGAGAAAAAAGTCTGTGATTGGGATTGTAACGCGTATCAGTGGTTTGTTGATTATTGCCATTGCCGCCAGTATGTTGCTTTCTTCTGTTCAACACTATCTTACCTAATTACTAATTTACTTGGAGAGAGTCATGGTACTTGATGATGTAAAATTGCAACTCAGTAAATCAATTGATGACTATATCGACTTTTGGAAGCAAGCGCTTGAGGATCTTGATCAAGTTTATCCATCAGACAAACGTTCAAACGAACTTGATAATATTATGTCGGGTCTTAAAGGATTGATTGGTACGCATTCAATCCCTCAAAATATCAGTGAGTTTGTTAGTGGTAATCATGCGGCTAAATTTGATCCTTACACCAGTCGTCTTTCTGCAAGATTACTACCAGTCGGCGGTCATACAACAACTCCGGAAAAAACTTTCTTTTCGGATTGTTATGATACGGATAACAAAGAGAGTGCTGCTAAGTTACTTCGCTTCATCTTCATGGTTGAATTTGAAAGTCAAACGCTTCACTACGCTTTGGTCGCTCGCGACTGGTTATTCGAGGACGATATACGACTTTCATCCTATGTCCAAAGTAAACATGGCTTAATGCTTGAAATGCAAGAGCTTATTGAACAATTCTCTGAGGTTAGTCGTAATCGACCGGTGACTGATAAACTCTTTTATAAGGATTGGGGTTATTGTCGTAATTCTCATTTGCGGGATCGGGTTGTTAGTATGAGCACTGGACTGCGGGCGGCGCATGACTCTGTCAAGCAAGCTTTTGCTAATGAGAAAGAAATTGATGATACCGTAGCAGTAACTCAGAAAGAACTTTTTGAGGCGATGCAAGCATTTCAGCAAAAAACAAATGAGCTACTGAAAGATTCTGATAAAATCAACGTGGTCCAGCCTGTCACACCCCAAAAACAAGAATCAATGATGATGTCTTGGTTTTCTCAGCCTAAAACAACGCCTTCAGGTCTTGCAAAGACCGCGGTTAAAGACTTTCAGTCAGATGCAAAGTATCATAGTTATACTGTGTTTTTACAAATGACAATGAATAATCTTTTTGCCTCGTATGACAAAATTTTAGCAACGATGAAAGCATTTCAAACTCGTGAGCGTGAGCGTGAAGTTAGTTTGATCCGTTTGCGTTATTGGCATGATTCTTGTGACAGTTTAGTTCGCTCATTGCTTGATGATAAAGCCAGTAAGAACTGTTTACCGGAGAAATTTTATTCAGCGATGCATCACGAGTTGAAAAACTCAACCACATCAAAGGATTCCTTGTGTGAGAAATTCGAGAAGTTTTTTATTTCTCGAGCAGCTTTGTTATCTGATGGTAACTGGTCAAATCCCGAGGCGCTACATTATAAGCAAAGTCCTCAAGATTGTCTCAAGCGTTCAAATATTGCAAAATTTCGTAAATACTTGTTGGATTATAAATCAGACTCTAAAAGTCAACGTTTATACTTTTCTAGGATTAATCGACTCTTGATTTTTTCA
>DCKN01000038.1:0-661 GCA_002320385.1 Proteobacteria bacterium UBA1673 | reverse complement strand
TAATCGACTCTTGATTTTTTCATCATTTTTATTTCTAGGTTTCTTCGCAGTTAGGGCGATTTTACAGTGTTTGCCTGCACAAATTCAGACGCTTCCAGTTCTTCAATCCTTTTTGTCATTTTCACTGCCTGTTGCGATGAATATCATACTTCCAATCGCCGTATTAGGGTTAATTGCGCTTAATTGGCGAAACGCGGTTGGTATGAAATCAAGCTTCACCAGTAGTCTACGGTCTTTTTCTGAAGATAATAAACGTGGTGAAATCGATCGCTCTGAGCAACAATCACCATCATTTTTTTCATGGCTAGTTCAATCATGTACATCTATGTGCCAATGGATATGTTCTTTTGGTTTTTATCGAGCTACTGATCCAGATGATCAATTAGTAATTGAAGAGGATGGTCAATTTATTGGTGTTCGTAGTGAAGCTTTGTCAGGAGGTCAAGCGCTACCAAATCATACGCTTAATTCATCAGGAAATCATGATGATCCCTCAGTTGTATTGCACAAGGAACAAAGAAATTATGGCCGCTATGGTGCTCAGAATCATCATCTCTATTCAAATGATGAGGCTCACTTTGAGACGGTTGCTCTTGATGATCCTAATGATCCGACTGCTCATGGACATCGATAATTGAATGCCTGTATACGATCTCTAACT
>DCKN01000043.1 GCA_002320385.1 Proteobacteria bacterium UBA1673 | reverse complement strand
GTACGGAGCATTAGAAATGGCAAAACATTTACACCGATCGCCATCCAAGCCATAAAAAACACAGCCATTTTGGGCAGAAATAAATATCGAACCAAAAACGAACAATACAGGAATATTTGCGCCAATTACGCTATCGTGATACAATTCGCCTTATCACAGATAGCTCAATTCAACCACGAAATGATTTATTCTAATTTTGAGACACACATCCAGTTGCTCAAAAAATTTAAAAACCACTCGGAGAACCATGCATGCGCGACAGTTTATTTTTTAATCCTCTATCAATTTTTTCAGTAAACAATAATAAAAAGCAAATGAAATCAATGAGCAAACTATCCACACGCAAAAAAAGCAAATCAGAACAAAGCTTTTCTCGGCAATGCATTAGCTGGATGAGCATTATCTGGGAAAGACTAAAAATTAAACAACGCAACCTAAGAAGAATACTGCGAGAAAATATCGATGAAATGCGTAAAGAATGGGCAACCTCAATCGCAACCTATAAAATTTTCTTTCACCTACTCAAGATCACCAAGCAGCGATTGTATATGGCTTGGATGTTAGCGCTCACGATTGCATCTTCCGGGCTACCCTATTTAACCATGACACTCGAATCATCGTGGAGTGATAGCTTAGCCAACAAAAGTATTTTCATTACACAGGCTGGGACACAACTAATCGCTGGCTTAGTAATTTATTGCATCGTCAGTTTTATTGCAGACCTTGTAAAAAAACGGGTTTTACAGAACATTAAAGTATCTATCAACAAAAAAGTGCTTCGCGTACTTCACAACAAGAATCAGTTTTTGCGTACACTCGAAGAAGATGCTCAAACCCGCCTAGCGCACCAACAAGGAAGACTTAACGATAAAGCAACCATCGTACAAACGCTAACCAAAGAGCTGGATCAGTTTGTAGCGAACTTTATTCAAATGCAAGAGTTCTACATCAGCTTTGCCCCAATGATGATCATGGCACTGCTTCAACTCAACACAGCGGGAATTATAACCAAAGGCTTGCTATTTCTATGCATTACACAAGCCGCAGTAACATGCTTAATGATGCTTTGCTCGCGCTATCTACGCCCTAGTCAGCCATGCACATCACACATAAATCACAATATGGAAACCGATTTAATGAAATGGAGCAATGAAGAATCCCTAGCGGCTGAATCTGCGCTTCAGAGGGACTTTCAATACATCATGACCCGTTGTCGAGTCGCCATGTACCCTAATTATATTCGCAGGGTACTCAACAACCTGGACAACCAACTCAAGCGATACACTAATGCAACAGCACTATTTCAGTTCTTTGAGAGCATTAATACTGCGCTCACAGATTTGATTTCAAAAATCACATCACCGTTATTTATCATGATTGTATTCCTTAAAAAGTATCTCAACTCCAATATGAGTTATAGTGAGCTACTCAATTGCAACGGGCCTATAATGATGTTGGGTATTGGCTCATCTTGGCTTGGTAGCGGTATGACAGCTTATCGAAAAACACTTCACATACAAGCCAATCACATTTTGCAGATGCTTAATAGCATTACCTTAGACAATCGTCATGAACAATCCCCGCCAAGAACCTTCGAGGGGCTGTACGCAAGTGGGTCTTTGTCTTACACCGAGCAAAAAGAGAGCAACAGTCGCATATTGCAATTCACTGCTGCGATTTATCAAGCCGCAAGCACAAAACAGCGCGCGCTGAAACGCTACGGCTCTGAAGAAACTCCAATATTGCTGAAGCCCAACCAGATGATCAACGTTATTGGCCATAATGGTGCTGGAAAATCAATCATGTTCAATGCATTATCGAAAATGTATCCAGGCATTGATGTGTCTCCAGAGATCAGAGACAATCCTGAATTCTCACTCTATTGCGAACAAAACCCGTTTGAAATGCCTGCTGTGGAAGGCCATTGCTGGGGACCAAGAGCGCTCATGCACTTAATTTGGCCAACTGAGCAATCCTATGATAGCGATTCTTTTAGTCATCAACATGGCAACACAAACCTTGATCAGCTAATGACAAGTACCAACGAGTACCTCAAAGCATTACGCTTTAGAGTTGTTGTACCTGGCGTCAACGGAAAACAGATGATCATCGACGATACTCAGGGCTTAGAACATCACAAAATATCTTTTGAAACCATGTCCGGTGGCGAAAAAGCCAAACTGAGGTTGGCACTTTATTTCGCGATGGCTGAAGTCATTCAACCACGCATCTTAATGATTGATGAGCCATATAATAATATTAACGAACTAGACTGCGTTCGGGAAGTGTTAAATTCCATTCATGGCAAACTCAAAAACAGCACCATATTGGCAGTCACCCACCAAGACTGCGATAGTCAAAAACTACAAAACTATGATCAAGTACTGCTAGTGGATAAGACCAACCAAGATGCAATACGCTTTCACGGCGCTACTGCAGATTACTCAACATGGCTGAAACAAACTGAGCCAAATCAGGTCAAACAGGTGCCTGCGCACGAAGTTTACGGCCTTCCCGGCTAAGCGATTGGAGCATCGCGCGCAGTACTGGATATCCATTGCTGCGCGCTGCCGTTCGATCACTAGTTAAGCACTGAATAGACACATAATCCCAGCATTGCGATGATATGGTTTTCATTTTCGACCATTGACACAGCACATATTACCTTATGCCACGAAAAAAACTCAAGCAACCGTCACACTTTATGTCATGCACATGCTACTAACAGTGCCACCACACAAGCTTGAAAGCACCACGTAACGGTTTCGCGAACATCAGAACACTAAAGACCGTTAAGCTTTGGCGGCATCATGCCATTGATTTCGTCCTGATCTTCTGCATTGCTACTATCTGACAAATCACTATCAGCAAAATCGCTGTGGTTTTCTTGATTACCCCAAGAGAAAAATCGCTGCTGAGTTGCACCATGTGTTGACAAGTCATCAGAAGACGCTTGCATGGTCCCATAATTTGGGGCCAGACCAGTCAAAATCTTTGACTGCAAGCGCACTTGATAGCCTGAATCGTGTTGTAAAATTGTATCTGGGGTTACTCCTGGATCTAAAATGGCAATACCTGTAAGCGGACAAGTGCGATGCTCACATAACCACCAAAAGATAGCATGGTACTCGTAGGTATTCGTGCTAGCGACCATATCATGTTGAATTTGCACAGGCTGCCGCACAACCTTATGTGATAACGGACAAAGAAAATCACTGTGCTCATCGCACGTTGAAGCTTGGCCTGTATCATCAGAAGAAACAACAGGGATATCCTGACTAGGCCCAATACCTGCCACATGACGTAGCAGTAAACGACCACCCGGATGACAACAAAATCGACCAATGTACTCAGGATTACGCAGTATGCTCTCGAGTGATTGGCAAGAAAAGTCAACCGAGTCTTCATCATCACCTTGTTCAGATGAACAGGACGTTCCATTATCATCAATTTTTTCCAAGATATCCGGGTTTTTCGCAATGATGTCCAATCCTTGCTTGGTTATGGCCAAATGAAAAATAGCGGACATCCCATCCTTAGCCTTACCATCCCAAAGTGGATGATTCAAACCCTGTGGGGTGATTTTATTGACTAGGCACGGATGTCTCAACAATACATCACGCCCAATCTCTGTGCTCGCAAGACAAGCCAGCGCAGATCTTTCCCCATCACTATAAGTTTGATTCAATGCCGTTTCACTCACACGAGACAATAAGTCAGGACACTCAAGTAGTATGTAGGGACCAATTTCACGCGAACACAAGTAGGCAAATAGCGACGGCTCACGGTAATAGCCTTGTGGTGTCGAATTGATAACATCAGCCGAAATCATATTTGCAAGCCTTGGGTTACAATGCAAAAGCCTCAACCCATCATCAGTTGTGAACAGCTGTTCTGCAGGCGTAATAAATGCCCCCTCACGGTATTCAATGGGACGATTCAGCGTTTCAGCGGAAGTCATATCGATCAGAGCTGGCGTTTCAAATAGAAGACTCCGACCCAACTCAGAGGCAACAATCCAACTAAAAGGCGAAACACCCTTAAAGCGATCACATTTAGCAGGGGTATTCCATGCTGCTGGCTGAATCTTCATCACAAGGTCGCTGTAGTTAGATAAAAAATGACAATTGGATGGGTGGCAGAACCAGAATAATGGGGATAGACCATCATTGAAGTTTCCAGAAATGACTGTATTAAGACCATTAGGCGATATGTGGCCAATTAAATTAGGCCAACGTGATAGTATCGACGCACCAAAGCCGTGACTAATGAGACCATACAGAACCGATACATCTTTAAGTGGACCTTTGGCTACAGCATCATTTAATATCTGTGGCGACAATCTTTTGATCAGTTCAGGTGAGTCATGCAACAATGCTAATCCAACAGATGTTCGACACATCTCAATCAATACAGCAATATCATCATCAAAGGGGGGATGATCGCTACCAACTGAAGTGGACGCGGAAGATCGTTTCGATGGCAACGAATCAGGCGCAGAATGATTAGACCCGGCATGCAAAGATTGCTGAGTGCTCACATCAGCCGATGATGCCTCATGAGCCACTCTAGGCTGCGGTTGAACAGCATCATTCTTCATATTCTGGACTAGCGTTGGCTGATGGGTAGCTGAAATAAATCGAGAGGAAGGAACCTGGCTTGTACGCATAACCTCAGACGATTGAAATCTCGCACGTGGTGATGGCGCAACCAGCGGCCAATGAGCACTTGCCTCACCGATCAAGGCGTGCTGCTTGGTAAACTGCTTCATCAGCTCAGAAAATATCGGCCCCATATCAGCAAAGCTGTAGCCAGAGTCATCGCATTGTGGTGACACCATATGAGAGGCTCGAGCAAAGGCAAGAGAATCATCAATATCTCCTGACTGTTGTGTGGCTGTATCATGGACTGACTTAGGCATTGACGCTTGACTATGCACCTGATCAGAACTTAAATCTGACGCACCACAGTTATTTTTCTTCGGATCCATATTGCCACCTTATTAAAATCATTACCTCGATGGTATCATGGCAATCTCGTGGTATCAACAATATGAAACCAGCTGCTAAATGTAAAAAGCAACAACCATAGTGCCCCAGTGACGATCAAAAAACCAAGATAAATTGAGTCGAGGAATTTAAAATAATTAATAAAGATAATTTGTTGAAAGAACCAGGCTGAAAGATAAAAAGTACTAAATATTACGGATTAATATTTTATTTATTCTCACGCAGTAGTATAGTTAACTTGTAAATCACTTTAAGGCATCGCTAATGACTATCTCAAAATCCTTTCTTACACAACTCCTGATCACTTTAATTGCAATGAGTGCATGCGCGAGAGATAGAATATTTTCAGGGAAAATCGATCTCAAAGACTGCTTGAGCGCTGAGATCAGGGACGAAAGTGCCATTGTCAGAGACCACATCCTAGGTGTAAAAGCAATTGCCGCCTGTAAATCAATGCTAAAAAACTCTATAGAAGCCAAAAATGTCGACCATAAAAATATGCATAAATCGCTAAAAGATATCAAAGAAGCAATAAACCGAATGAATGATCACGAGAGAAAAATCAAAGTACGTCTGAAAGAGAGTGAAAGAGAGAAAGAAAAATTTGCCAAAATCCTCAAGGCATATGAAAAAATCGACTAACTCAAATCTAAGCAACTTAATCGAGCTGTATATTCTTTGGCACAACGTTATCCAAAACAGTTAACTATTGAGAACATAACCTCGACGCGCCCATCGATTTAATAAGAAGTATCTAAGTCTAAGAAAACAACCGCACAGCAGGATCTAATCCCATAATCTGGCTCGTAATCCATATGCACCATAACCATAAAACGTTGACACATGAGACATGATTTCCAACACATATCAT
>DCKN01000090.1 GCA_002320385.1 Proteobacteria bacterium UBA1673 | reverse complement strand
ATCCAATAAGATTGCTGATTTTCAGGAGGGAATTACAACGCTGATCCAATCATTATTTCGCATTGGTATCATCATCTTCACGGTCATATTAGGGATAATTTTTCTGTGCAGAATCAATCTTTATGTTGCCGGTGTGTTAGGCTGTTTTATTGTGATTTATGTGCCGGTGATTTATTGGCTTTTACAAAAACAGATGCGGTTACAACGGTCTTTCTATGATGCGCGGCAAGCTGCTATTGGCGTGCTTAATGATGGTATTGTCAATGTTTTTGCTATTAAAACGATTGGTTCGGTCGCAGATGAGCTTGAGAATCGGTTTCAGCCAGCGCTCAGTGTTTGGCAGGCGCGTGATCGAGCACGAAAATGGTTTGATGCGCTTATTGTCGATAATATTGATACGTTATTGATTGTATTGATGAGTGCAGTGCAGATGTATCTGATTACAATGTTGTTTCAATCTGGGCAGATTTCAGCTGGTGGTTTTGCTTTTGTTGCTATATTGACATTGAAAATCCATGAGCAGCTCAATACTTTTCTTGATACATTACTGTTTTCAGTTAATCCGTGTATTGCTAAGATTCAATCAGCCTTTGCTTTTATATTTCAATCACCCGATGTCCAAGATAAGCCAGATGCAAAGGTATTGTCGGATGTACGGGGTGCTATTTGTTACAGTCACGTTAACTTTACCTATCCTGGCCGAAATGATCCTGTGATTAAAGATTTTTCCTTGGACATTTGTGTGGGGGAGCGCATTGGCTTGGTTGGTGAAAGTGGTGCAGGAAAAACGACGATTATGAAGTCGTTGCTTCGTTATTTTGATATTGATCAGGGATGCATTACCATTGATGGGCAATCTCTGCGGGATGTGACGCAAGATTCGTTGAGGGAAAATATTTCTCTTATCCCTCAGGATATTACCATGTTGCATCGATCTATCTATGAAAATTTGATCTTAGCTAAACCTGGCGCAACGCGCGCACAGGTTGAGTATGCCTGTAAACATGCTAATATTCATGAAGATATCATGCAAATGTCCCAACAATACAATACGATAGTGGGTGAGCGAGGTGTTAAGCTCAGTGGTGGGCAGCGGCAACGGATTGCAATTGCGCGTGCAATTTTAAAAAATGCGCCTATTTTAATCTTAGATGAAGCAACGAGTAGCCTGGATACGCCAACTGAGCGACTCATCCAGGCATCGATTGATGAGATTTTAGATGAGAGTCGTGCAACCGTTATTGCAATTGCGCACCGATTATCTACATTGAAGCACATGGATAGAATTATTGTTTTGGATCGTGGCAGCATTGTCGAGGAAGGGACGCATGCTGGTTTGATTCGTAAGGTAGGGGGCCATTATAAGCGTTTATGGGACATGCAGCTGTTGTGAAGCTGAGTTTTAGTAGTGCTTTGTCCAGCTGTCAATCCAGATGAGGGTGTTTCATTTTTATGGGTCTTTGTGCTTGTTGTGATTCATTGAACTTGATTAAAACGGGTTCCCGAGTCTTCGATAATTTATTTGCGGTCGGTGTAGCATTGCGATGGCTGTTTCACTAAAGATGTATTTTATGCGGCTGTCGTGTTCGCAATATGTTTTTTAGGATGCGCATTTTTTTGAAGATGTTGGATGATTTTTACAAGGACTCGGCGAATTGGCTCGGCTGCGCCCCACAAGAGTTGATCGCCGATTGTGAACAACTGGATATAATTCTCTCCAAGATTTGCCTTTCTGAGCCGTCCAACAAGAATATCAAGCTGGTTAGAACACTGAATGGGGTTGAGTTTGGCCATACTGGCTTCTTTGGTATTGGGTATGATTTTAAGCCACGGATGTGCTTGTGATAGATAGGTTTCGATGGTCTCCAATGGGATGTTTTTGGTGAGTTCGATAAACAAAGACTGACTGTGGCAGCGTAGCGCAGGCGTGCGAACACAGGTGCTATCCACGGGTATGGGATTACGTTCACGTTGTAAGATTTTATTGGTTTCTATCATCGCTTTCCATTCTTCTTTAGACTGGCCGTTTGGTTTTTCTTGATCGATCCACGGAATTAAGCTAACGGCAAGTGGTGCGTGTATATGTTGTTGGGGGTATTTTTCTGGTTGATGTTTGATGATGTCATGAATGGTGTTGGCCAGATCAAGACCATTTTGCGTTTCTGCTTGTTGTCCAGTGATTTTGATTTGTTGGTGTAGTTCAGTGATGGCTTTGGCTCCGGCCCCGGATATGGCTTGGTAAGTTGTCGCCTGAATCGATTTTACTAAGTGATTTTCCACCAACCCTGCAATGGCCATTAGCATGAGGCTGACGGTACAATTACTACCGATAAAATCTTTTTTGCCATCGTTGATTGCTTGTATGATGGCTGCTTGGTTAATGGGGTCTAATATAATCGTGCTATCAGCGGCAGTGCGTAGATATGATGCGGCATCGAGCCAGTAACCTTGCCAATGATTCGCGCGAAGTTTTGGGTGGGTATCTTTGGTGTATTGACTGCCTTGAGTGGCAATGATGATGTGCATTTTGGCAAGTGAGTGGCAATCATATGCATCACCTAAAGTATGGCTCTGGCCAGCGATGGTAGTGACTTGACCAGCTTGCGAGCATGAAAAATAGTGTGCTTGGCAGTTTTCTAGATCATTTTCCTGATGCATGCGTTCTTGTAGAACAGAGCCCACCATGCCTCTTAATCCGATGATACCGATATTGAGAATCATTGACCGATTTGTGAACGCTTGTTTTGCATGATAAATGAGAGCTGTTGTAATTACAAGTTTCTCCTCGTGTGTCATGTGATTGGCATGGTTTGTTGTATGTTTGCTTGATTGTACTTGTGCTAGTCACGCATGATGGTACTCATTGAGTCTGACATGATATGCTATTGGAACTGGTCGTATCGATGCTATTGGTGTAAGATCACTAAACATTCGTATTATATCCATCATAATTTATTTTGATGTTTTTATCCCAGAAATAACTTTTGTGAATGATAGTTTTTCTTGAGGTTTTTCATTATAATTTTCTCATGATTAGTATCTCAAGGAAATCATAGTGTATCAGTCACTCATGCTGAGTTGTCAAAGACGTTATTGTTGTTTGATGCTTTGTGTTTTTTATGTGTTTTCATTTGGTCAGGTGTTGTCTGCCGGCGGCACAAACCAGGCTCAGCCTACGGTTACTGCAACAAAGAAAAAAGCGTTATT
>DCKN01000044.1 GCA_002320385.1 Proteobacteria bacterium UBA1673 | reverse complement strand
GCCTGAGTTACCTGAAGTTGAAACCGTATGCCAAGGATTAAAACCTTTGGTCATGAATCGCTTGATTACTGCTGTTGATATTATTGAGCCACGCTTACGCTGGCCTGTGCAGCCCTCGCTGGCTGATTGCCTGGTTGGACAACGCTTCGATGCCGTCGCCCGCCGCGGGAAATACATATTCTTTCGTATGCCGCAGGGTACTTTGATTGGTCATCTCGGCATGACTGGTTCGTTTCGCCTCACCCACACTGATGATGCCCGTAAAAAACATGATCATGTGCTCATTACCCTAGATAATCACTCCCAGCTTCGTTATCATGACCCGCGTCGTTTTGGTTCATTGCACTGGACTCAGGAAGACCCTGAACATCATCGCCTGATCTGTCGACTTGGCCCCGAACCCTTGAGCACACAGTTTTCCGCAGATTACCTGTACGCTCGCTTACAACGATCGCAAAAGGCAGTTAAAGCCTGCTTGATGGATCATCATTTGGTAGTTGGTGTTGGCAATATTTATGCGACAGAAGCTTTGTTCTTAAGCGGGGTCCATCCTCAACGATCTGCATATCAGGTTTCTTTGCCTGATTGTGAAAAATTGTATCAGCATATAGTCACTCTTCTCGAAAGGGCAATCTCCCTCGGCGGGACAACCCTAAAAGACTTTGTCAATGCCAATGACCAACCAGGCTATTTTCAACAGACGCTCCTGGCCTATGGTCGCCAGGGTCAAGCTTGTTCAGCCTGTCAAACCGAAATGCAGTCCGTACAAGTCGCGCAGCGTAGTAGCGTATTTTGCCCGCAGTGCCAAAGCTAACGATATCGACTAGATATTCAAGCATACTTAATGTCGCCGCACGGTTTGTGAATGACTTTTGAATTGTTGCTTAAGATGGGCTATGTGCCGGTGACTCATCCCTGTCTAAGATAAAAACGGCTTCTTCAACAGTACCATCTGGCTTTAGGATTAACTTGTATTCGTTTAACTCGAATGCATTTACCTTCAATACTTTCATCATGGAGCCATTTGGTCCAGGTGTATACGTTCGATTGTTTTTGCAACCTTGGTCATTTTCATTGTGTTCACTACTTTGTGTGCGTCCAATAAGACTTTTTAATATTGTTTTTATTACTGCTTTCATATTTATTTTTATAATTGAGTGAACCTAAATATTATGTTATATTATAACTTATGTCAAGTCGTACTATAAAAAAGTTTTTCTTTTTATCTCAGCTGCCCCTCACATAATGAGGCTCATGAAGTCCAGTGTTTTGGCTTCATTTTATGCTGTTTATTTTTGCGCTTACACCCTATTTTCTGTATATTGATGAAGTTGTGTAAATGAGTTGGCTTTTGTTTGGTTTAATTAAGATTATTCACCGCATGTCACTTCTACTAGCCATTGAGATGTCTGTGGCTTGTAGCTTATCTTACCAAGCAGGCTTGTACCTAGGCCAGCTTTATCAACCTAAAACTGCCGCAATCAGCGCTTTATGGTGTATGATTTCAACTATTTTGGTGATGCAATCGACCTGGGCAAGGTCGTTGGAATTTGGATTCGCTCGAATGATTGGCTCAGGGCTTGGATCTGTGATGGGTGCTGCATGTTTTTATATCTTTGGGATTAATACTGCAGCGTATTGGCTGGGTATTTTTCTTTTAGTTGTCGGATGTTGCTATTTTGACCGTGAGCAATATCTACGCTTAGCGCTTTTGACGATGACTGTGGTTTATATTGTTGGCATCATTGACTCGGATCAGCTTATCATTGGTACAAGCATTAGTCGACTGATTGAATCGGTTGTGGGGATTTTGGTAACTTTAGTGGTACGGTTTTCTACGATTAATATTCATCGTACCTTGGATGATTTAGTCGAAGCTAGCGAATCTTTTGACCATAAAAAATAGGTAACTCTTGTCGATTGGTTAGACCGGTTACTCTCATTCCTTTTAGATTGTAAAGACACATTAAGGATTGGCCCTTTTCCTCTTTTCTGCCCCTGAAACATTCCTGTCAGCACTATCTTCGATCTCTCTCTGGCGCTTACGTGACTTGGGACGAGTAAAGAGTCCATGGTCATGATTTTGGAAACGTTGATTCTCTTTTATGATGGTCTCATTAATCCAGTGATGCATCTCTTTATCAAAGCGCACTTCCCATTGCAGCTTGGATCGATTTATGGGACTGAGCACAACCCATTCGCCGTCTCTAGGTTTGAATACCGCGTTGGTTTTAAAATGTTCTTTAAGTGCCGCAAGCTCATATCGTCTGCCATCACTCGCAACCACTGGTTGATTAAATATGCACTGTGTCAAAGGACATTTATAATCAAATATATCTATTTCTTGGCTAGAACTAGTTGCAGTGCCTTCAACTTTAATTCGATCTTTGATTAGTTTTTCCAGTAAAAGATCTTTTTCAAGATCTGAGCTTAGCGTATTTGATAGAGACTTTTCAGGGTTACTCCCTTGTAAATTGACTCTTTGCTCGACCTCCTCGGCATTTTTGACCTTGAACTCCGGTATTGAAGGATCATGATTTGCGTATGCGACCATGATCTCTCCCTGTTGATTAATGGAAGCAGCGATATTGGCTATTGCTTCGAAAGGGCCAATAAAAAATGCAATTAGACGCGCCCTTCTGTGTCTAAGATGTCTTGATATGCGGAGTAGCCTCAGTATTTCAGATTCGTTATTGTTGATCTCTTGACCCGCCTCTGGTTGTATACTATTAAAAAAGGTATATTCTTCGTGCGATATTGCCGATGGCCCCAATTGTTCGATGATCGATCTTGTTGTAGTGGTTGCGTTGTTGGTCTCGTTGGTCTCCACAACATTTGGATTAACCTGACTGCTGGTAGCATGATTGTTTTGAGGCATTGGTACCTATTGTCTTATTTTGATTGATTAAGATAACAAATTTGTCTCATTGTTACCAGCGTTACCTGTATCGATAATCAAAACCTGATTGATGCTGTCTTTCCTTAGGACTACATTGCCCACCATGAGCATGCCCTGATGGTGTTAGCGATAAGATCAAAACTTCACATGAAATATATCGTCAATGATACACCTCACGATTAAAAACACAGCGATTGATATTCAGACTGGTCGCGTTGGTGAAAGTCATACAAAAAATCGTTGTAACGTCCGTCATTGATTGCGCAAATGAACTCATTGATTTCTCTCGAAATATCTGGACGATTCACTAATTTTCTTGTCATAGGAATACGAAATGGACTGATCAACTTCTTGTTCGGATACAATACTTCTTCTCGTTCGATATACCTTAGTAGGTGCGTTTTTTCATAGATATGCCCGTCACTTGCTTCTATTGGTTCTTGATAAATACCGTATGTGATCGGGCAAGTTAGACGATTTATTGCGGCTTCTCCAGAGGCCTGCATGATTACAAACTCTAAAAATCGTTCTTGCGCATCGTCTATATTATTGTGTAAATCAATGATTAATGACTCTCTCTGGACTGATAAACCACTGATTTCGATCGGCTTCTTTTGACCTGGCAGTCTTATTCCATCATCAATACTTCGAAAAACATTATTCACTTCAAAGATCGCCTCTGAGCTACTTCGAGGACTCAGATGAGACCTAACACTATCTGGAATATGGGGTGTCGGAGAAAATAGTCGATTACGGAGTGATAATATATGATTGGTTGTCTGCGCTACGTTACCAGTACGCTCTTGAGCTGTATAACTCTGTGTTGTTCCAATATCTGATTCAAAATCATTTTCTGACGAAGCCTGCCAGAAGGATGTTCTTTGTATCGTGGTTGTAATTTGATCGATGGCTTGACGCTGATTATGGCTTCGTAGGCTTTCATGTCTGCCTAACTGTTGACTAAGCCGTTGTATATGATCACGAAAATCTTCCATTGATAGATTGGGATTCGCTATGCTATCCCTAGATCGATCTGAACGAATTGTGGGATCATTTCGATTATATTGGCGCGTATCCCCATTTATAATTGCGTTTTCTATTTCAGCCTGGCTTGTTCTTGCACCTAAAAATTGATTGCGCTCATTCGCTCTGGACTGCGTTTGCGCGATTGCCGATGACTGCTGCTTGCTGCTCGTATTCCCAGCATTCGGTCTGTTGTCAGGTAAATTGTTTGATAGCACGATTGCGACATTTATACTTTTATAGATTGTAACGCACGAGACTCAAAATCACAACACAGTCCTACTCTACTGCATATCAGCTCAGTGATTTTTATTGTGTTGCGAATGCAATGCCCTAGCGGCTTGATTTGGATTGTGTAAACAAACTTTACTACTCACAACATATCTTTCATATAGCACGATGCTATGTAGCAGCAAACCCCGGGTTCGGGCCACGATTATGACGGTCAATCATTTCGTTGATTTCTGTTGCTAATGTTTCATCATAGGTAAGGCTATGAAGCAGTGTTTCTCGTGTTATTGGGCTGGTGAAATAACGGCTTATTACCCTGCCTTGTGTCTGAGATTCGCGCCACTGAAGAATCGAACTTAACTCATAGACACGGTTATCGCTCGCTCTAACAGGTGTTGTAAATATGCACGAGCTTATTGGGCAAGTGAAGTCTTCGACCGTCCTATCGGAATTTTCAATATTGTCTAAGACGATTTTTCTCAGCGCATCATCATGATCCGGCGAGGAAGGGTCTATGCCATCTATATCAATCTGTTGAATATGTCTACCATAGTAAATAAGATCTGTCCCTGACCATTTTAACCAGAAGGCATTCCTTACACGAGCGATTTCTTGACTTGCAGCCCGAGAACAGCTAGATAAAAACCGTTGCACTTTTGAGGTGACATTTTGACGGTCGCGCTCAAGTTGACTCCATATGCTACTGGATTGCAAAGCTACGGTATCGGATTGTGAGGTTCGGGATTGTCTTTTACCTCTCTCTTTTATCCCCTTTGCAATATGTTCGGTGACCAACCTCTCTAATACATCCTGATGAGACTCATTTCCCTGGCGTTGAGTATTCTTCTGGCAACACCTAATACCTTCAAAAGTCAATCCTCTATATATTGGTGATGAATCGTCGGTTGGAAGCGCGAATTCGCCTGCATTGTAATTCTTATTGTGCTCGTTAATCAGCTGATTGATTCGGTTGGCTATCTGCGTCTCGTAGACAAATCTATTTGACAATGGTGCTCTAGTAATGGGACTTAGGGGCTCCCCTCTCTCACGTTGTCTATGATACCATGTCGCGATCGCATCTTTATTATAGACCACGCCATCACTCGCTCGGACAGGATCTGTGAAAACTGTGTTGTGGATAGGACATATAAAATCCTCTCGCTGAAGTTGCTCATTGCTACTAATACTGGGCGCGACGTGAGGCTCCTCAGTCACATTCCTCGGCCTACTTACCATACTTCGCAAGAGTGTGAACAATGACCGTATGGCCTGTGTAATCAACGTCACGACCATATACAACGGAAGCGCTATCGTAAAGCGAAATATCAATTTCACAAAATTGATTGCTGTAATGAGACCACCTAGTACTTGTTGACAAGTTCTTCTACAATTCGCCAACAATCGCAGCATCTGTCTTTTAATTCTGCTTGCTATTCCAGTCTCTTCATTATCTCGGCCATAATATGTGTTATTAAAAGATGCGATGAACTGGTTGATCTCTTGAGCAATATCTCTATCTTGTCGCATTTCTTGATTTAAGTCTAGAAGCTCGCCTGTTTCCACGCTGACAATACTTCTGTATGTGCTTCTTGCGTTATCAATCGATTCTTTGTCATAAGTTCTACCGTCACTAGCGATAACAGGGTATTTGAATGGCTTATTATTGATTGGGCAAAGATACCGCTCTCTATGGATGACTACCTCGTTCTCATTAACTATACCGTCTAGGCTGTCAATTAGTGACTGAAGCGCGTCTTGATGCATATTTTCAAGATCGGGGTCTGCAAATTTTAATTGCTGGATATCTTTTGGCATGCCAATCCTATTTATACTACTTGTTGTAATTGTAGCTTAAATCTCGATGAACAGCAAGCTTTTAGTAACTTAGATAAATCTTATATTCAGGCACTTGCAGCCTCTCTGTTACTTTTTATAATCTGAGCACTTTTAGAATTTTATGAGTCTTTTTTCAGGTCATTGTGACGATCATTATCATTCTGATGCTGTTGGTATACGCTATTCCTATCCGCAATGAGCGCGTTGATTTGATCCTGTACAGCGTCACAATGTATCAACAATGGGTCTATAGGCTCTCTTGTCAAGGGACTAGTTGGATTGATGAGCTTGCACGCGTCAAGATCGAAGATCAGATTCTTACTCATCCACTCTTCAATCGCACTTTGTTCGTATGTTTTCCCGTCCATTGCTGAAACAGGATGCTTAAATGGCTGGCGGGTAATTGGACAACATAATGAGTCTTGCCCTGAGTCCTCAATTATTTTTTGAAGTAAAGCTTGGTGCTTTTGCTCATATTCCCCATCGTTGGGTATCTCATCAAACCCGATCTGTACTGTTATCTTACCATCCACTTTGACCATGGGAGGATTCTTGAAATAAGCCCACATTTTATTGAGCATAATTTGATCGATAGTACTTTTTCTTTGGCTATAACTTCTCATCTGAGTTGCTCTTAATTTATTAATCGATTGCGCTTCATTATGATATCTCATCGTCAGATCTTTAAACTTTTTGGGCTCGTCAGGTATCGTATTTTTAAATACATCTTTACTCTCATTCACGCCTGCAAGTGCCAGTCTTGTTGCACGAATGAGCATATCTCTTTGAAGTCTGAATATACCCTGTATGATTTTGTGTTTTTTCTGGAGAATATTTTCAATATCATTTTCGCATGTTGCTGCCATAATCTGACATAGCGTTTGATGATAGCTTGATAAACACTTATGAATCGTTGTAGGTACTGTTCTGAGGCCTATGGTAAAATCTTGTCCTGAAGCCATGGCACTCAGTTCAAGCTCGTGCCATGTATTAATGACGCTCAACGCCTGATCTGGGGTTAATTGATTTGGGTCCAACGTTGAGTAATCGATTTCTTCATTGTCACTTCGTATTTTCTTACTATGCGATTTATTTTTCGCTTTTGCGTAGTTTTTTCTTTCCCTAGGGGACTGAGTATACTTATCGTGTGGCATAACGTTCTCCTTACAACACCCATATAGACTAGGTCCTCTTTTTTTTCATAATTAATATTCACGGAAGGTAAAAAAGTATCAATATCGTCTAAAAACACCTAAAACTTGGTCTAATTCATGATTATTTCAACATTTTCTATTTTTTTTTAGACTTCTTTGTAACACGTACTATAACTACAAAACATTTTATTAATTGGCTCGAACAATGCAGACATACTCTCAATCTACACCCCGTGAAAACCCTCAGATTACTGCGATTAGTCAAGTTTTACGAGATCTAAAAACTATTTACGCACGATGTGATGCTTCCTCAAAGAGGATAAATCGGTTAACGCATCTATACCGGCGGCTCGCCTCTCAATATCAAACTTCTTGCGTGCGCAACTCATCTGAGAAACCCGGCGCTACAAGCTACTGCTCAGAGTATTCGCGTTGTGTTATCCAGATTGTTCGATTATATGCTCAATCAAAGTACTCAAACCCAACCATGGTCAATCACTTTATACATCGCTATTTGAAGATTTTATTTTAGATGATCACGCCCACTCGCATGGTTTGTTAAACTCATCGCGCATGTGTGAGGATTGTTCGTAACACTGACCGCGAATTGCTGAGCACTCCCGGATTGCGATGCACAGGCGAGATCAAAAAAGTTTAAATTAACCTTTCTAGATCCCTACCCATCAGGTCCTGTTAGGAATGCTATTGGGGACCATTTTTGATGGTCAACCTGTCCATCCTAGTGCGTTAGGCTGCCGAGTCTCCATCTGATAGAGCAGACTCTGCGACTTGTGAAGAAGTGAAGTGCATCAAAGTATTATGTCATCAACTTTTCAGTGAGCTTGCGATACTTATTTAACAGTGTTTGCTTTGATTCTCGGTGATTTGGATCCAGCGGTATACACTCGACAGGGCACA
The DNA here is from genome assembly GCA_002320385.1 of Proteobacteria bacterium UBA1673. Classification (GTDB taxonomy): domain Bacteria; phylum Pseudomonadota; class Gammaproteobacteria; order Comchoanobacterales; family Comchoanobacteraceae; genus UBA7916. Next base: position 16,883 of record DCKN01000044.1, on the reverse strand, counting down.
GCTCTTGGCATTGCGGCGTATCAAAATGGCCGACACATTCGGTGCAGCGATTGGGATCAATATGATAGATGAGTTCGCCCTCAAAAATTGCATTATTTGGACACACAGGCTCGCATACATCGCAATTTATACACTCATCGGTGATCATCAATGCCATTGACTAACTCAATTTGACTTGAGATGTGCTGACGAAGCCCGAACATAGTAGTACCATGACTACTTTCAAGGCATCTGTGAGAATAAATGGTAAGATACCGATATGAAATGCTGCTAAATACCCTGTAAACTTGGCTAACCAACAATATCCAACGAGCCAAATTATGCCCTGAGCAGTCATGAGTGTGCGTAGTCGCCCAACTATTGAATCGTTATGGCCATTCTTCATGGCATAGTGGATCCATGCCGTAGCCGGTATAAATCCTAAGATGTACCCAAAAGTGAGACTAAGCGTGTAAAACGGTGCTGTTGTCAGAGACCATACGGCGCAGAGTCCAGAATAAGCGATGACAGATGTTAATGCAGTTTTTTTGGTGTCATAGAGTGCAATCAGCATTACCGCCATGGTTTGCATCGTAAATGGCACACCAGTAATGTCATAACGGATCATCCCCGACGTACTCAACAACCCCATTGCTAAGCAAATTTTGAAGGTTGTAATTAAATGCTCGTGCCGTGTACTAATTGTGTTACTGATACCCATGCCTATCCTCGCTTTTTGTTCAAGCTAGCACAACTGTCTGTATGATTCAAGATTGATAGGCACTGCAAGAGATGCGATAGACGGCTATACGATGTTGTAAAATGGATTGGGTAATTTACATGTCACCCCAGATTTAGGCGCTATTAGATCCATCTCTTGATCGCTAATATTTACAACGATAGTGTACCCTTTCGCTACTAACTGCTTACGCATGGCTAGTTTGAATTTCCATGAGCTTCTTTCATTATTCGGTGTACAGATTAGGCGGTGATAATCGCTAGGCTTGATGCCAACTGCAGCCAGCTGGCTCATAGTTACGTCACACATATCCTGTGTACGCCCGGTGATAAAAAAAACTTTAATCCCGTTATCTTTTAAGTAATTAAAGAGCGCGAAAGCCGGCTGAATTATTACTGGCTGATTGCTTGTTACGTGGGCCACGAAATCATTTTTTGCAAACTGGTAGCCGCTTTTTCGGATCAGGCCGATATTTGAAACAATCGTTTCATCAATATCAAAAATCGCGATTGGATTTTCGACCGGGTCGTTATTTTCTTGCCATTGCTTAGTTTCTTGCAGGCAACTGGCGATTTTATTCTCGAGCTCAGCTTGATAACGCCCGCTTTTATCGTAAGCCTCTAACTCAGATGCCAGCATTGCTGCCTGCGCCAGCACTGGTCCGCAAAACAAAATGGTCATACTGAAGATTTTCCAGCCACGCATGCGCAGAACGGAGATTTTCATGATTCAGGTGTGTGTATCCGCTTGATTGAGACTAGCATAGGTAAATAGACTGATCAATGTGTTAAATGACCGGACTCTATCCTTTGTGTTTGTTGAATTTTGAATGTTTAATTGTAAACATTTGTAATCTGTGCCATCGTAATGAGATGATTCAAACATAAGAGGTTATTAGAATGATGATTTTTACTTCTAGAGTTATTACGACTATCATGGCGCTTGTATCTGTGGCTGTGCACGCGATTCCCAACCCTTCATCGGTGATGTGTGCTACGATGGGTTACACCCAAGATAAAAATGACTGCCTATTTCCTGATAACACTCGATGTAATCAGTGGGCCTTTTGGCGTGGAGAATGCGGCCAAAAGTATCATATATGCGCGCAAAATCAGGGGAAAATTGTTACGATTAAAAAAGTTCCGCTTTGTGAGATTGGGGGTAAGTTGTACCGCTGGGATCTTGAGCGCTCCCAAGATCAGAAAGACGCTCTTTGGAAGGTCGTTTTGAGACCAGTTGAGACGTCTGAAACCTCGCTTTTAAGCAAGTAATATAAATGCCGCTATTTCATTGGCTACTACCGCAGGTTGATCAACCGATGAAATTTTGAATACGCTCAAGACGGTCTAGTCGCTCCCAAGGGAAATGACATTCATCGCGTCCGAAATGACCAAATGTCGCTGTTTTTTGGTAAATTGGTTGTAATAGCTCGAGCTGGTCTATGATTTGGTACGGGGTCAGAGGGAATATCTGCCTCACCATTTTTTCAAGTATCACCTCATCATGCTGACTCGTCCCAAATGTTTCTATTCGCATCGAGGTGGGGTCAGCCCGTCCGATTGCGTAAGCCAGTTGCACCTCGCAGCGTGATGCAAGCCCTGCAGCGACGATATGCTTGGCGATATATCGTGCACAATAAGCCGCTGATCGATCGACTTTTGAAGGATCTTTTCCGGAAAAACATCCGCCGCCATGTCTTGCCATTCCTCCGTAGGAATCAACGATAATTTTTCTACCGGTGAGCCCACAGTCCGCCATTGGTCCACCAATGATGAATCTGCCTGTTGGATTTATAAAAAACTCGGTTGTGTCACTTATTAAGTTTTCTGGTAGCACAGGTCTAATGAGCTCGTTTTTGATGATTTCCACCAATTCATTGTGTTGTATTGCTTCTGTGTGTTGGGTGGATAAGACAACATTGTGTATACCAATCGGCTTGTGGTCTTCATAAATGAGCGCGACTTGAGGTTTGGCATCAGGACCTAACCAGTCATATTTTTTTTCTAAAATGTATTGATGGTGCTTTTGCATCAGCTGATTTGCCAGACTGTGTGCCATTGGCATATAGTCTTTGGTTTCTGTGGTTGCGTAGCCAAACATAAGTCCCTGATCCCCTGCGCCCTGATTTTTCTTTTTTGCTTGACTGACGCCCTGCGCAATATCACTGGATTGGCTTGAAAGCATATTGATTACAGAGAAATGATTCATATCAAAACCCGCATTTTGATTGGTATAACCAATTCTCTGACAAACTTTCTTGATGATTGACTCAAGATCAACATAGCCGGTGGAGTTGACCTCTCCTGCCACAACAATGACACTGTTTTTGGCCATGACTTCACAAGCAACCCTAGAATACTTATCCGCTCTGAGTAACGCATCTAAAACAGCATCAGAGATTTGATCACAAATCTTGTCTGGATGGCCTGGTGACACTGATTCGGAAGAGAATATTTTTTTTACCACTGTTTATGTCCACCTAAAAATCGACTTAGACTACCATATTCCACGGTTATCCTCAATATCAAAGGTCTTGTTGGTCTAGCTATGCGTCAGCAAAACAATCTATATTTTCATGCCTTTTAGACTTAAGACACGCCTAATGAAGGCATTTGCTTATAACCATCATCTTCTTAACTTAGAACACTTTGGCCGAAAATCTGATTGAATTAACTGTCTTTTTCACGATTAACCATTGACTTAGATCAAAAAACCATACTAATATCTGTAGATATTCAAAAATCATCCATGTTGAAAAAAGACAGTCTATTCTACACAACACCAGCATTTGTATCAGGTATTCTTTTGCTCAATCTAAGGCCAATGGTTGACAAATTGTTTGTGACACAATATTTTTCTTCGCCTGAAATTGTTTTGATTGGTACCGTTAACCTCATTACTTTTATACCTGAATGTGTTGTCTTATCATGTAGCTATGCCATTCAGTCTCTGAGCTCACGTGTTGAGGACACGTCATCGATCTATCATTATCTGATTGCCGGCATTCTCACATCAATTTTAGTGCTCACCCCCATACTAGGCTTGCTAGCGATGTTTCCGGAATATTTTTTGCATATGATTTCAAGTGATGCCCCAAGCTCTCCACATTGTATTGATTTTTTCCGCTTGCGGCTATTAGGCTGTCTGTTACAGTGTCTGATCTTTTGTCTACGCGGGTTTTATGCGGCTCATCGAAATAACCGAATTTTCTTCACTGTGATTGCTTCGACACTGATTCTACATTGTATGTTTGCTCATCTACTACTATCAGGGTCTGGCTTGATACAACCGATGGGTATAGTTGGCCTAGGATTGTCTTACACATTGTCAATGGCAGTTGGCTTGTGTATCTATCTTGAGCAGCTGCTTCGTAACTTCCGAATCTTGGTTCCGACACTGCCAACGATGGGTCGTTGTTTTAAATTATGGCGAGTGAGCTTCCCTCTGACACTCCATGGGATAATCGATCACATTGGAACTACCCTTATTTTTACGACAACAAGTAAATTCTTTGGACTTTTACCCCTGGCAAGCCTACACTTGGTTTCCAGTATTCAAGGCATTTCTCCTGGAGCAGGCTTTGGTTTAACGGCGCTCACCGAAGTGTCTAAATCACGTGTTAAAAGTCCTGACTTGGCCAATCAAGTGGGCTGGAGAATCCTGATTATTGGCTCATGTTTTCTTGGATCAATCGGCGTCGTCTTGAGTTTATTTGCGCCGTCTATACTTAGCCTAGCTGCTCCGAGTAATATTCCGTTACAGATGAGCACGCTGGCACCGCTTCAAATTATGCTATGTACTCTCTGTCTGCACGTTGGCTGTCAGACCATATTGAAAATACTCCAGGCGGTTGACCATACAGTGGCTTCTGTTTGCCTAAATCTAGGGTTTATTTATGGATTTCGTATTCCAATGTTGTTTATTATGGGCTCAACCGCTGGTGCATCGATCGTAACAGTTTCTTTGATTATCGCGACGGAGAAGTTTCTTAAGCTTTCTGCAATGATTATCTACTGGGTAACGGTTGCCTGCCCCGCAAAGAAGGTGCGACGAATAACAGCTCCCCAACCTGGCTAAATAATACTCAACTTATTAGTGCATATTTCTTAAATTAGACTATATAGTGCATACGTTTAGTTAGTAACACTTATGGTTAGCGATAGGAAGATGCATTCTCTACACGCAGATATTTTTGCTCTGGGCAAAACGATTCGCAAACAGATCAAAGGGATGACAATCCCTAAGCTGATGCTGCGAAACAGCAAGCTTCATGCTAATGATGCTGCAATCTGTTATTTCCCTAGCCACGATTATCAGGACTCGCCTGAGTGCATCTCATGGTATGCACTTCATCATAAAGCAATGGTATTAGCTGCCTATCTGATCGATCTAGGCATTAGCCATCAGTCTATTTTAATTATGTCCAGGAACCGACCAGAACATTTTATCGGAGATCTGGGCGCACTCTACAGCGGCAACACGCCTTGTTCTGTGTATACCACTCAGACTAGCGAGCAGATTCACACCCTACTATCTATTACACACTCGTCGGTGGTTATTGTTGATGATTCTATTATGTATCGTGAGATGTGTGCAGCTATTCGACTTAGTAATAGAAACATTCGGGTTATTTGTATTGAGCGCCCTCAACGTATGCGCAAACATACTGTGACTTGGCAGTCGGTTATGAAAAAGGGCGCGGATATTTTGGATACCTTTTCAGGACATATCCTAAATAATATTAAAGCGTCAAAGCCATGTGATCCTGTTTGCACGATTTTTACCTCGGGCACTACAGGCAAACCCAAAGGCGTTGTTCTATCCAATGAAAATGTATTATTTGCTGCTGCTGGCATCGAAGCTGTTGGGACCGTACACATCCCGAGGGCCCGTCTTCTGTCTTATCTGCCTCTTGCACATGTTTTTGAGCGAGTCGTTGGTTACTATGGTGGGATTTTTAGCCTACATACGCTCTATTGTGTGTGGTGCGTTAATGATCTTAAAGAGGCGCTTATTGCTGTCCGACCCAGTATTTTTGTGGCCGTACCACGTGTCTATGAAAAGATACAGCAGGGGCTGGTCACTAAACTGTCTGACTCTATACTCTGGCCTCTGTTCAACTGTATTTTGAAGAACGGTCGTAAACGAAATGCCTACTTACAGTTAAATCAAAAACCTCCACTGCATATACGCATGATCCATCAGCTGTACTCTTTTTTATTAATCAATAAAGTTCGTAAAGCGATTGGTCTCGATCAATGTCAGTTATGTTTATCAGGATCTGCCCCGCTAGATCCTCATGTCATGGAATTTTTCTCCACACTTAATCTAGATATTGTTGAGGGCTATGGTCTTACTGAAAATAGCGCACCAGCTGCTGTGTCATGGAATGCTGCTATCTGTAACAATATGAAAGCATTATTCCAATCATCTGGTATGGAAATGCCTCATCCTATTTCTAGAAAATTTGGTCGTGTTGGCTACCCTATGCCAGGCACTAAAGTTAAGACTGATGATACAGGCTTGATTCATGTCAGCGGTCTGCACGTTTTTTCAGGCTACCTGCATGATGCAAAAAATACTAAGATGAGCTTAGTTGATGGTTGGTTGCGCACAGGCGATCTTGGCCAAATTCATGAGACAGGTGAAATTGAAATTGTCGGTCGTAAAAAAGATATCATTATTTTGTCTAATGGTAAAAATATTGCCCCTCGCGAAATGGAAAGCATGCTTATGCGTCATCCTTTGGTTGCACATGCCTGTCTAGTTGGTGATGGAAAAGCTTACTGTGTGGCAATTCTTTGTATGCGATATGATGGTGGGGAACACCGATATGCCAAAGCACATCATATTAATTGCACTGACCGGAATGGTATTGCTAGAGATGCACAAACACATCATTTGATTGAACAACATGTTGACAAAGCCAATCAACATTTTTGTCGTCCAGAGCAAGTCAAATACTTTTATCTTACAGCCGACGTTTGGTCACCGAAAACTGGCGAGCTGACTCCGACACTAAAACTGAAACGTTCTTTTGTCATCGAGCAATACTCAATGCAGATTGAGAAAATTTACCGGGAACACAACCCAAATGATCACCATCAATCATAGGGTGTTCTCGATAAACCTAGTGAATATGAACAGGCCAGATATACTGCATGGTAGTGATCACAATTTCCATAGCAATTAGAATGGTGATGGTTGCCTCTAATAAAATACTGTCCTTGTGCTCAATATGCGCCCGTAGTAGATCATATGTAGATTGCATGATATCGAGTCGATGATTGAGCTTTTTAACGCGCTTGGCAAGCTCCATCTCTTGGGCAACCATGCTGTAAATATGCTCTTCTTTTTCGGTTCTTTCCCAAAAGTACTCTGGCGTGTCGAGTAGATCACTGTGTAGGTTAATTTGTGCACGTACTAAAAATATCTCGCCTGTTTTCTTCAGGGCATTTTTTTTACTGATACTGATGCGGCCGTTTGCGGCTAAATCTGACGGCAAGGTTAGCAAATCTGGCATCGTATTCATGACGATATCTTCATAGTGACGGAGCTTCACCGCCTGTGCTAAAGCATAGCTGATCGCAATTTTTGTATCGATTTTCTCATTCTCAAGGATAATGCTGCTATCCTGGATGGTTGTTTTTTCACCATGCACAATGTTGTAAACCTCATCGACTTGATTGGGACATGGGTCAACTATATATTGGCTGACATGCACTAAAAATTTCTGGATATCCGGGCTATCAACACCCCAAAAGACGATACATCCATAGATAAACACGACTGCCTCTCCCCATCCAGGACTACTGACGTAGTGATAGTCAGGGCATGCTTGATGCTTAAATCCTTCTCGATCTTTGATGTATTTTCTAAGCTTATCTTGCCGAAATGAATCTGCAATACAGATGGCGTGTATGGTTGATTGACTGTGCACGGGCAAATCTATGTGTTTTATTCATCCTAACTGAAATGATATAAATTGTACAGACTGTACTTTACCCTATTGTCGCCGTTTAATCCGATATCAGTTCAATCAGTATTTTTTTTAATGGTAGCAACTGTCCATGAAAAAAATGACTGGCTCCAGACACCCATTTTAACTGAATATTATTTTGACGCTGCACCCAGGCTTGCACGGACCTAGTATCAACAATCTCGTCATTTTCTGCTTGAATGACGGCTGTTTTCTGTCTATGCGTTCCAGCATTGAAGTGCATTCTATCTACACTTGGGCACAACATAATGCAATGTGATCCAGGTAATTCATTCTGAATATTAAATGCAATACAAGCACCAAAGGAAAAGCCTACCAACTCGACTTGTTTGCAACCTAGTGATTGTAGCATCCAATGGCCCACGCTGAGTGCATCTTGTGCTTCTCCAGTAGCATGATCAAATTCCCCTTGACTATCGCCGACGCCCCTGTAATTAAAACGCACGGTGGTTAGTTGGTTTTGTCGTCCCGCCTGAACCACTGTTGTCACTACTTTATTGAACATCGTGCCTTCATGAAGCGGATGAGGATGACAGACCAACACCCCTTTACTTGCACCCGAATATTGCGATAGCCCTGCTTGAATTTGACCACTTGAACCTTGAATAAAGACTTCTTGTTCCTCTGCTAACCAAAGTGACGGTTTCATCTATTTATGCTTCTTCGCTAATCAACTCAAAGTCACTTTTAGTGGCTCCACAATCGGGGCAATACCAGTCTTCTGGCACATCAGCCCACTTTGTGCCTGGGGCGATACCATCCTCCTCACAGCCTTCGTCTTCATCATAAACATAGCTACAAATCACACATAAATACTTTGCCATCACTTACCTTAACACAATTTGGTCATATGCTCTGCAATCTATCTCTTTTCGGTTGGTGATTCAAGTCGTACGTTGCCTCATGTGCACTATTTTTCATTGTATGGCGTTTATAGACAGCGATCAATACCTCGAACGCTTACTCATGATATGAGGCTAACGCTTGCAATCTTGATTCTACCAACGGCATTCAAAATATGCTACCATTTGGCATCGTTTAAATCTTATAAGTACTTGATCATGAACTCACCTTTCGCTGATGCGCAAACGCTAATTCCTGGCGGCGTTAACTCTCCTGTTCGAGCCTTCCAAGCGGTCGGTGGCGAGCCACTCTATATTCAAGGAGCTCAGGGCGCCTACCTGACCGATCATTTACATCGTCAATTTATTGACTATGTAGGTGGATTTGGCCCAATGATTCTTGGCCATAGTCACCCAAAAGTTGTACAAGCCATTCAAGATGCCGCTGCGATTGGCCTAACTTACGGCACCTGTAATCCGCTAGAAATCACTATGGCTCGCCTGGTTAAGCAACTGATGCCGTCTATTGAAATGCTACGTATGGTCAACTCTGGGACTGAGGCTGCGATGACCGCTGTCCGTCTTGCTAGAGGTGCTACCAAAAGAAATAAGCTGATTAAATTCACAGGCTGCTATCATGGTCACTGTGATGCACTTTTGGTTGCGGCAGGTAGCGGTGCGACCACGCTGGGCGTGCCATCTTCTCCTGGCATTCCCTCAGCCACAACTGAAGACACACTCACCGTGCCATTTAACGATATTAAAGCGGTCAAAGCACTCTTTTCACAGTTCCCAAAGGATATTGCTGCAGTACTTCTTGAACCTATTTGTGGCAATATGGGTCTTATTTTGCCTGAAAAAGGATTCTTGAATGAACTACAAGCGCTATGCCAACAACATGATAGTCTTTTGGTCTTTGATGAGGTTATGACAGGATTTCGCGTTGCACTAGGTGGCGCTCAAAGTCTTTTTAATATCAAACCCGATATTACCGTACTGGGAAAAATCATTGGTGGCGGTCTTCCTGTAGGCGCAATCGGTGGCCGGGCTGATCTGATGCAGCAGCTAGCACCCAGTGGCCCTATCTATCAAGCTGGTACGCTCTCGGGCAATCATCTAACACTTGCCGCTGGAACAACAACGCTTGCACTCTGCCAAGATGCATCGCCACAACTCTATGCACAGCTAAGCGACTATACGCATCAATTAACGGCAGGGATGCGCCAGGCAGCTGATCGTCACAATATTCCTCTACAAACTGCTGCAGTGGGCGGGATGTTTGGCTTTTATTTTTCTGAAAAACCGGTCACTAATTATGTCGAGGCATGCAAAAGTGATCAAGCGCTATTTCGTGACTTCTTTCAGGCCATGTTGGCGCAAGGGGTTTACTTCCCTCCGTCTGCGTTTGAGGCCTGTTTTGTCTCACAAGCCCATGGCCAGGAAGAACTGCGACATACATTAGATGCTGTCAACCAAGCATTTGCCAGCTTACAAGCATGATACCTGTTCAATGTGCGATCACAAGCTTGTTGGTGAAGCGCTATTTGCTACTGACTGCGGCGACGGGGGTCTGAATCAGGACTCGGTATTCCAGAATTATTTTCATCTTGCGGCGCTGGTTTCTTATCGTTTGGGGCCAATGCCTGATTCATTGATCTAATACTTTCTGGGTCTAGATAACTTTTTATCACCTTGCTTAAATCTGTCGTTATTCTTAGATGGTTTCTTTGTGGGACTATCAATTCACTTTGCTGATTTTTTTTGATGTCAGTGGCAAGCGTTTCGATATTGAGATCGCTAAAAGATTTCGAAAAATTATTTTCTGATTGATCATGGGCAATAGGCAAAGGTGCTTGATGTGCGTCTATGGACCGTGGACCTAAAAAATAGGTTGTTGGTGATTGCGCGGTCTTTTGCCAGTGTACCCCGGCATAAAAAGCAATCAGGGCTTTACCTAGAGTGCTTTGATCTGGTCTATTCTTTTCATTATCGGCTTGTAACAGAAACCCTTCGGGGAGATCTTCGATTGGTGACTGTTGAACCGCAGTTCCAACGGCGATCGCTAATATCTGCATATCAACTGAATCACTGTCTATCCCATCTGTAGATTCACTTGGAAAAATACTCACATAAGGCAACCCAACCTTTTCACTCTCTGTGCGTTGTTCATAGATTTTTTGTAGGCAAGTCTGAATCATTGCTGGATCTAAACGCTCTGTTACTGAACTGTATGGATAGATCGCAGCGCTGATATCAGGCTGCGTAAGGCGTAATGATGACTTAGCATCTGGCTTTGTTTGCTTGCGATAATTATTTACTACCTGCGTGGATAACAGGTTGTCTCTGACTGTAGGACTCAAATACTGTATCGTACTTGGGTCTTGTTGTAGCGCCAGTAAGCCGAACTGTGGATCTTGTTGTTGCACAGGCGAAAGCATTACAATCATTTGTGGGTCTTTCTTTATCAGTCCTTGTATTAATTGTGAATCCTTTCGTAAATGGTCATCTTTTGAAAGCAAAGCGAATAAAAAAGGATTCTCTTTGATGGCTGCTATTCTGTCTGTTGACCCCTTACGAATGCTCATGGCTTGATCATAGATCTCTTTTAGCTCAACTTGTGCATTCAAAGTACCCCTATTTTTCTCGATGGTTACTAATTTTTCAATTAATACTCTAGTATCACTTGCCTCTCTGTTTGATTTCGTATCAATATTCGGATCTACCAGGTCTAGTTGTCCTTGCGTTTCAAGTCCAATCTGATTTAAAGTCGATTTTAGTAGACCATCTGCTTGACGCCTGTCATGCGTGATCATATCTTTGTCACCAAAACCATCCATTATTCCGCTCATTAAATCAGCGTCTTGTATATGTCTGAGTAAATAATCTCGTCGCATTGCAAGTGGAAGCTCTCGGTCAAGCAAAAGCCTGGACATTCCATCTGGCATATGTATGCGTAAACCAGATCCCATCTTGATTTCTTTATTGATTATGCTTTGTAATATAGTTTTTTTGTCAGCTGCAGATAAATAATGATTTCGATGTATTTTCGATAACGGAAAGTTAAAACTCTGATTCTCAATAATGTCTAATATGATTTGAACTTTTTGACTAGACTTGATCGATGGGTTACATAATATGCGATCAGAAAAGTACTCACTTTCAGCAGTGCTCATTCTTCCTGTTTGGAGTATTCTGTTAATGAGCTTCATTGGTAATGCATCATCAAATAATGATGGATGTTTAACCATCCAGGTTACATAATCGATGCGCGTTGGTTGGTTATTTCCGTTTTTAATAATCATATCATCTAATAATTCATCCCGTTTTTCATCATCTACTTTTAATAAATAATCATAAGCAAAAATAATCGATAACTCAGAATTTCCAACTGCTTTTATCATCTTTAGTCTGTTCTCTTGCGCTTCTTTGGTATTTAATGGCTTTTGGAGATAGCGCATGATGACCGATTGTACTTTATCGTTATCAGAAATATTGCTTGTTGACCCTGCGCTCTCGTCAAGCATACGTCGATTCTCCTGATGCCGAAGCGCATCGCTGTACATCAGTACATTGCTATTACCTAGCATGCCACTTTTTAAGTGGTGCTCATTTGCTGGATAACTGAGTAAATCTATGATCCATGATTGTAAATCTATCTCGTCTACTGGCTTATCCGGTGAGTCAAATCGCTTTACGAGCTGCGCTTGCGCATGATGGTACTTTGATACCATCCCCATCAGTTTATGCCCTGTGTAAACTGCCACTCCGATTGCAAGTGCCTCTAAGAAATTTTCTAGAATTATCATTGTCAAGACCAACTATCACTTGGTTATCGTATAGCACACAATTGAATATATGTAATAAAAAACATATATCCTCAATTACTTCGGCATGCTTGAATCACTCCACAATTTTATTGCTAATCACGCAATGACGACTATCCACGTATTTTTGTCAATAGTCAGTCATTTTCTAGCCTCACTGCAAGCGCTTCACTCTTTTAACCGCCAATTTTTGGCCCACTTTTTTTATTGAATGGATCTTTCTTTGGTTTGTTTTCAGATTTAATTTCGTTGTCTTTTGTTAATTGGTACGCTTCTTCAAATTTTAATTTCTCTTTTTGTGTTAAAAAACCTGTTATTTTTTCTATTGGAATTGGCGTCTCGCTTTGTATCACTGAGGCTTGGTCTTTTAAGCTTGTTGGAAAAAACCTCATACCGTCTTCTACCTTCATTTGATCATGACGCCAGATCAATGCATTCCTGAATGACTCTATGGATATCTCATTGTAGGCTTCTATGCTTATGCGCCACTCTGGATCTGGTGCCGATAAATCTGGCACCAAACCCACGAAATATCCAAATAATACTTTCCCTAGCGCTTCATACTGAATATCCTTGATCCGATTTTCAATTTCTTGATCAGCCAACCCCGGAAATAGCTTGCTTTTTATGAGCGAGTATTTTTGTGCAATCAATACGCCTAGATGGTTTAATAAATCTTGATGATTGCAACTAGACTTCAACATCTGCACGACATAACTAAATTGTAACTGCTCGTCAACTGTCAGGCTATAGTAAGCCTTTTCATACCCAGGAGATTTTAAGAATTTTGGGCTGCGGAATAATAATACATCCATTCTGTTTTCCCCAACATATGACCATGCTTTGTCAGTGTTCTTAGTTGCCACCTCTACCAGAGTGCGATCATTTCTTTGCGATCTACTTAGAAATGCTAGTATTTCTCCATTATCTTTGAGCATTTTTTTAATAAATGGCAGATCACTTCTCAAAGGGTGTGTATCAGGTATCAAGACAATGAGATAAGGACAGTGCTCCAGCATTTTCTTTAGCTCATTTGTCTTCTCATTATCTTCTATCATTCGTGGCATTCGTGTTAAGTATTGATCCAGTAAGTCTTTTGGACTTTCACTGGTATTACCCGGATTCCATAAACACAGAATGGTGTAAGCTAGTAGGCGTTTCACATGGACTTCTCTGTACGTTATGGCGTTTCCTGTATCCAATGATGATTTGATGACGATTCCATCCGTGTGATTATCAAACTGATGATAAGATTCGAGATATTTTAGCCTGATGGCATTGATTCCCCCTAAAATACTCATGAGATTCATGTTTGGTCTATACCCGTATTCATAAAATATTCTAGCGTCGTACCACGTAATATGGTCGTCTGACTGTAATCTGTCCATCTCATGTGTAAAGGGAACGGCTTCACCAAAAATTAGCGACGATTTGTTAACCAAGCCTCTGTTAATTTCACTTTTTGATGACTTAGTAGCTTTTGGGCTTAGTCGTTGGTCAATAGCAACCATCGTCCCCCATATTTCCACTTGTTCATCGTAACTATAATGTCTTGAGTTCACCAAATCACTGAGACTATCCACTAGCGCGTAACTATCCAGCCGTTTTTTTTCAGAGTCGTGATTTTCTCTTAACCATCGTAATAACCAACATCTCTGTTTTATGTCTAATTTTCTGAATTGTTTTATAAATATGCCTGATTTGAAATTGCAAAACCTGCTGCTTAAATATCGTTGCACGACCGCTTTCTTATTCTTCTCGCTGATATTAGGAATTGATAAATATCGATTGATGAGTACTTCAGCTTGTTCAGCGGGAAAGTATGGTTTTTTTAATATACTATTCCATAGTGCCGTAAATATATTCGTTTTATCTTCTAATGATATCGTCTCATCGTTAAATAGCCCGACGCCTTGGTAAATCACCCCTTTTGTGATGGCAAAAATTGCTATCTCAACTCGGTCGGAAGCGGGCACTTTCTTGTCTTCTAGATATGCTTTACCCCAAAAAAAAATGCGATCTCGAAATGCCTGATGTCGTATGATGGCAGTAAGTACTTCTTTTTTTCGATTAGCATCGATAGAATCATCACTAAGATAAGCATAAATGTGATTTTCGGACGTGTCTGTTCGTCCTCTTTGTAATAGCGCCATGGTATATTGATGCTGCACTTCCTGATCTTTCAACACCCCAGCAATTAAATCAGATCCATATTCTACAGCATTACTCAGAGCAGATAGCATTTTCTTTAAATTATTACGCATGATATTATCCTTACCCTAGTATGCTATAGCACCATACCGTTGATTTTACACGATTTATTTTAACTTTTTACTTATCTATCTCACAAGTCGTTTATTTTGACTCATGGGTTATTTCTGCCTCTCAAGTAACCTAGTGATTCGATTGGTCAGTGAAGTTGAGATTTTTTCTATTATTGTTGTGCACAGGCGATTCCCATCCAAATCAGGAGACCCACCCATTGATTGAGCTTAAAAGCTTGTAGATATCTATTTTTACTTGTTCCAGTTATCAGAACATATTGATAATATAGTGTGGCGAAAGCCAGCAGACAATAAATGAAAAATACCCTATGTAGCGCGCTGACGTAAGCGACGGTCATAATGCCCAGTATTACCCCAACATAACAATAGATAATAAACGGCTTGATTTCTCCTCCAAGCCATTTAGGCATGGTGAAAATCGCCAGTTTTTGATCGTCGTCGTAGTCCTGCATGGCATAAATCGTATCATAACCAATAATCCATATCGCAGTGGTTGCATACAGTAACCAGCATGTGCTGTTTAGTCCTTGCACGCTTTCGCTAAATGCCATCGGAATACCCCAGGCAAAGGTTAGACCCAAAAATAACTGTGGGCATTGTAGCCATCGCTTTGTAGTTGGATACATGCAGGTCAATAAAAAGCCAATGAGCGCAAGGTAACGCGTTTGCAACTTTAGGAAGGGCAGTAAGCTCAATGCGCCGAGCGCTAGCACTATAGCGAGTCCGATGGTTGTTTTTTTGCTGACTACTTGGGCAGCAAGCGGTCTGGTTTTGGTTCTTTGTACTTGTGCGTCTATATCCTGATCGCAATAGTCATTGAGGACGCAACCACAGGCGCGCATGAGTATACCACCGATTATAAAAACCAAAAGCATTTGCGCATTTGGCATGCCATTATTACCTAGCCATAGCGCCCACATGGTTGGCCATAATAGCAGAATAGTGCCCCAAGGCTTATCTAAACGCATCAATTCCACAATCGCTTTCAACTGCCCTTGGTTTCTCTTATTTGAACTGGCTTGTTGACCATACTGGGATAGCCAAAGAAATAATTGATTGCCATATGACATCTAAAAGCACTCGTTTTCGATGGTATTTATTTTAAATTGGATTCAGGATTAACGCAAATATGTGTTTGTAGATAGCGATATCATTCAATCACATTTCCAAAAATTCACTTTTGCAGTTGATCTGTCGACTCCCTGCCCTATACGACATCTCGAACACTTAGGGCATGGGCGCGTTTGTCTCACCTGTACCTCTTTCAGTCGATTCAAATATGCCTAGCGTTTTGAGCGCTCCAATCAGCCCTTTCTTCACTTCAGGATCATCTTCCTCTTTCTCAAGATGAGGGATATCTCGTATCGTACCGAGTGGATCGACAAGCTCTGTAATAGCACTCCCCTTCGTCTTTTTTATCAAGATGCGTAATACATATGTGTCTTTAAGCGATGCAAGTGGGGATTGCCATTGGCCAAATTGATCAGATTGACCGATGATACCTTCCATCTTCACTTTGTCAATGAGAGAATCAATGCTCAATAGGAGATGCGCATCCTCATTTGCAGTGATTAAATTTAAACCGGACTGATTTTCGAATCTTTCACTCTGACATGGGTCATTGAGATGCTCTGCAGCTATTTTGTCCATCAGCTCTGGATAGCGCATACTGGCTACGAGTCCTGTATTAAACAAAATATGCCCACACGACTCACCACGATAACTGCCTTCCGTCATCACTTGATGGATTGCTTGCTCAGAAATTTGCTTGATGAGTTGTGGACATGTCAGCAACAGCCCGATTCCTTCGGGCTGACTGAGCAGGCGAAATAATACGGATTGACCTGAATATAAACCGTCTTTAATGATATGCGCTAGGTGCTCAGATTGAATTTTTGTAGCTATTTGTGGTTGCGTGCTTAGGAAAAAAATTGATTCTGGTTTGCTCACAAGATCAACAACTGCTTGCATACTCAGCGACTGATCATCCTGTGTTATGTTTGACAACAGTTCTCTTGGTGTAGTGAGAGATGAGTCCTCCATCAATGTGGTTACAAGGTTATGTATTGAGGCATCTTCTTGGAATCTTGCGCTGTTGGCGGCTAAAAGAATCCGCCCATAGGGAGATTCTAATAGTTGGTCGACCGGTCTTTCGCTCTCTGAAGTGGAAGGCATCGTGTCTTCAGCGTGTGCTAATGGCTTCATAAGTACTTG
>DCKN01000113.1 GCA_002320385.1 Proteobacteria bacterium UBA1673 | reverse complement strand
CTCAGAAATGGTGGTAACCCCCTCAGGTATGAGGATATGGGTGACTTTCCATGAAAGGGGTGCTATCATTAGTCTGGTTATGATTTTAGTGCCCTCCGGGAAGGATACATGGCCTGTGTATAGTTGATTGGATGATGGAAGGCGGTCCCTTAATCGCTTTTGTCTGGTTATGATTTTAGTGCCCTCCGGGAAGGATACATGGCCTGTGTATAGTTGAATGGATGATAGAAGGCTGTCCCTTAATCGCTTAAGTTGATTAGCAGTTTTGGAAACAATCTCTCGGGCAAACATAGAATGATTGGAATGAAGCACATGTTTAGCCATGCTCATGCCAAAGTGAAACAACGCCATGGCCAAAAGGACCGGCAAGCAGAACACAACAACAAAAAGGTGGAGCCTAATCCAAGACGCAATCACAGCACAAAGCAATGTGAAGGCAGCCAGAGCGCTAACAATTATTAAGAGTGTCATGAATGGAGTGGGGCGTATGTACTTGTTAGCCATGAGTTGCTCACTGGTATAAATTTATTTTACACATTCTACAGAATGGAATAGTGGAAAGCAACTTGAGACCATCGCTGATGCTGAGTTTTGTATCATGTGCAACTGTGGTTCACGCAGAGAGCCATGATACACAGAAAAGTATTGAGTGGCTGTATATAGTCACATCAGATCAAGCCACTGTAAAAAACAACAACGGAGACATGCAGATAGTTGTTCCTGTTGATTCAAGCAGTACTGAAGCTTTGGTGACAGACCTGCTCGCATTGTACAAAAAATGACAATAGAAGATATGGCTGCATTATAGGATAAGGGAGAAGATAGTTTCACAAAGGACCCACCGAATGCTGCTGTGTATATGGCTAAGAAACATGGCATCCTGGTACTCAAGAGTTTAGTGATTGAAAAAAGCAACGCAGTCTTCACCTTTACTATGGATGACAATACTCAAGATACATTTATATCCGGTGATACGGGTATGCTTGCACTGGTCATTGATAATGATAGTCAGCCGGGGCACAAGTGGAATTTTTGATTGAAAGTAAATGAATTGCACCATAGAATAAAGAAGGGAATAATTTCAGGAATATTAATTCCGGTAAATGTTATTACCGGAACTATGCCTCGAGTTTCAAGATTACCAAAAGCATTGTTAAACTTAACACTTTCTATCACATTCTGAGTAACTGTTACCATCGCCAATGCAGTCAACAAAACAATCAGCATAAGCAGTAGAACCTGTAGACATGCACAAGAGTGCAGCGAATATAAAAGCACGTATTTTCATTGTATTTACTATTATAGTTATTTATTGCACGAGCTCGCACAGTTACTTTTACAATTAGAACCCCCGACTTCATCACATCCGTGTACACAAGTATCTACACAATCATTAGAAGCATAAGCAGTAAAACCTGTAGACATGCACAAGAGTGCAGCGAATATAAAAGCACGTATTTTCATTGTATTTCCTATTATAGTTATTACTGTATCTGTATAGTCCACTATTTCAAATAATGCATAGTTTATATAAAAAACATGACGATAAAGGTTTTAAGGCCTAAAAAGATGTGGTATGTGATGTACTTAAGCGTATGCATGTATATTATTCATACAGGCAATTACAGCTACTTTCAGGTGCATCTAATAAAAAGTCAAATCATCGGCACACACAAATGCAAACATCACCGAGTTTCTCCTGTTTTAATTATATGATGCGTTGATCAGAGAAACTCAAGTGATATTAAATCGATTGACGCTATCTTAATACGGTATTGAAAAGCTTGAAAAAATTTAGTAAAATACTGATATAAAGCAATAAAACACGTCATGCCAGATTCTCCAATCAAGCAAATACCTCAAGCGATCGATGCAGGTACAAACTGTGCTAGCACGATATGCTTTAGCAAAAGAGTCGATGCTCAAGCGCACGACAATAGTCTGAATACGCTGATTCAATGCTCAGACTCATTAGCAGCTTGGATTGCGCATATGGACAGATTTTTTCCCAATCAACTAGAACAAGCAATAATCTATAAAGATCAATATGGGAATACAGCACTTTCTCTAGCAGTCAAACAAGGTAAGCAACAAATTGCTGAAGAGCTATTGAACTATTTAGAAAACAAGCCGCTGTACTTGGTACAATGGCTATTAGATGATGTCGCACAAAATCAGGCTGCCATTGTTGAATGGATGATCACTATCAAAAGTCCACTCATTGCCAGAGTATTAGCATTCATGCAAACTTGTACACCTGAGTTACATCAAACATTCTTGCGAACAAGTCGAAACGGATTATCACTTTTACACATTGCCATCATGGATCAATTTGCCATTAAGAACGTTTTAAATGCCTTTGTGCATATGCGCGCCCATCACCTACTGGCCATGTTTGATCCATCCGGTCGATGTCCAATACTATGGTTAATCGACCATTATCAACCACAATACCATCAAGCACTATCACGGTTCTTTCGTGAATCTGATTGTCAATATTGGGGTATACAAGATCTAGAAGGCAATACTGTTTTACAGAAACTGGCCTATAAAACTTTAGAATACCCGGAACTTGGCGAGATGATTAAAACAGCGCTGCAGCGCTTAAGCCAAGATCAAAATGCAAGTGCCCTTGCCTACAAATTAAATACCTTGCATATTGTCGATTATGAGAACTTCAGCGGCACAAGATTGAGCGAAATGTTAAGTATCAACCTACCGGAGTGTATGCCCTTGCTCAGACAAGTACAGGCAAATGACCAGGTATATCGGCAACAGAAGAAGCACGACCATCAGTTCAGAAAAAATCACATAAAACGCTTCGATAAGCAATCTGCAGACGAGCATCATTATGCAGAGTTACATGAGTTTTTCTTGAATAATAGTAGTGCCCTGTCTTCGCATGAGCAAACAAACTTACAGTTATGCAGTATGTATAGCAGTCCGAGTAGCAATAGTTCACAGCAAAGTGACAAGGGAACTGAAGACTCCCCTACCTCAATTGTGCGGCAGTCATGGTAGCTAACATTGGGTGCTTGAATAGCAAGCCATGTCCCAAGATAAAGACAGCGGCGATCGACATTGGCATCATGCTATGAATAAAATGCGCTGAAGACAAACAACGCGTAGAAGCATGAGGGTCTTATGGCGTAGTATTGACCATAACGAGTCGTAATGGTCAAGATATGAATAGAAGTCAAGCTGATGGCAGTATCGTTTTGTAGCGTGGTCGCTAAGATTGCAGCACGCATGAAATGCAAAGAAAGCAATGAAGATAACAACGAACAAGAGCGACAGATGCTCTATATTTTGAGAGCAAATCGTGCAATTAAAAGATGATTCAATGCGCATGTCGTCAGTCTTTTTCTT
>DCKN01000047.1 GCA_002320385.1 Proteobacteria bacterium UBA1673 | reverse complement strand
ATGTATTAAGCATAAACGGCGACCACGGCTGGCTGATTTTCTCAATCCGGGACTTAAAACGCTCCATACTTGAGAAACCAAGAGATGCATCGAAATCATGCATGGATTTCGCGACACCATAAGCAATGGACCGCTCACTCATCATGCCAATCACTAGGACTTTTTTATCTTTAAGCATATAATACTACCTCCGGTCTGATACTAGCACATCTACAAAAAAGATCCTAGTGGATAAATTGCAGCACAACACAAACAACACGAATAGCAATAAATCATGAAGATAAAAATTGATCATTGACCGACACTGAGAACTGTTGTGACCAAAATCTTTGAACCAATCATGCAATTGATGCATGCAAAGCGCATGAAACTTCATGCTGGCATATGTAAAAAACTAATAAACCATGCTAGTCTGTTGCCAAAACCAATAAATAAATACGCATGCACGCCATCCAACAAGCCATCAGCGCAAATCAATCTTACTCAAAAGTGCGTGAGATAATTCAAAACAACACCGATTTATTGAGTGAGACCACCACACATGAGAACAATTTATTCCACATATTCATTCTGACGGGACGACATGACCTAGTAAATAAACTCCTCGTTGATTTATTGAAAGACATACAAGCGCGAACAAATCAAAAATCATGCAGCGCACTCATTACAACAGTGCATGCACTACTTCTCAAGCTGAACAACAAAGGGGTATCAGCACTTCATCTTGCAGCACATAGAGGCATACTGAGTCTTTTAAAAACAGCCTTACTAGCATCAAACGATATTACTTTGATTGGGCTAGCGTTAACGCATTGTAGCCTTAGTGGTGAAAATATTCAGCATATCGTGTTAAAAAAAATCATCGAGCTAAAAAATACGCACGAAAAACACTTAGTAGAACTCTTGCAATATATCAAGATATATCACCTAATCTTGAGCATATCATCCGATTTACATTTTGAAAACGTAGCGCTGTTCTGGTACACGCACGCGCACAGTCGACAAATCACCATCAGTGAGCACATTCTCCAACTACTCACGAGAATGTCATACGAAGAAATTAATCATTTGATTAAGCACCCCGAACAAAGTTGCGAGACGATAACAGATGTCGCACTTATGCTCACAGATAGCCTTCTACTACAGGATAGTAACGGGAATAATACCCTTCACTTGATTGCAATGAGCCAATATAAAAGCATGCTTGAAATTAGTCTTGAACACTTAAGTGCCTATCAAATGGCAATTGCACTACAAGTCAAAAACATGAATAAAAAATCATTACTAATACTTATCTACGAACAAAATCATCGTAAAGACGATGTCATCACGATGACAAAGTTTATCACACACCAGCTTTCACAAAAAACGGTATGTCCAAAAGTATTTATCATCTTTTATATCAGTTTAATCGAATGCAGAGAACATATTGAAAATATTGACAAAGAACCATTCAATCAACTCCAGAACTTGACCACTGAAATACTTCAAAATTACTTGACGAATATCGCTCAGCTCAATCAAGAAAGACCGTATCAAATTAGCAATAATCATCGTTCATTGGCTGACGAATTAGCCAATGTTAACTTTCTAGGTAGATTAAGTGCAATCGATCTCGATAAAATACGAGAAAACAAAGCAAGGACGATGAAAAAAAATCATAAGAATGGAACTAAATTCGAAAAAGAAAGAAAACACGCCGCGACTTGGGGAACACGATTAGAGACCGAAGAATGTGAGCCATCAGTTTCCTTAGGAACATCAACAAACCGATTACAGACACTTCTGCAACAAGCAAGTGCGACCAATAAACAAATACTCTCCGAACTAAAAGGTCATGATAATTATAAGCTTTCGATGTTTAGCCAAAAGACAAACAAGCACGAAAAAGAATGTACCCATGATCAATTTAACATCAAGCCATCGCATGTATTTTAAATGACTTCCACACTGGCAAAGCGTGAGAAATGATGACTCCAGTCAACTAACGCCTGTCGACACGCAGTACAAGGCTGAAGTTAACATTTCGTAGTGAGACAACCATTTTTGTAAAAAAATTAAAAAAATCCTGCAAAAATATGCGAAGCGTCTATATTTAGCAATCGTTGCGATGAAAAACATGTCATCGCCATGCAAAAGTAATGAATGCATAATAGCGTGCTTTCATATGCGCACGGTGTCATGGTCGCGGTCATTGGCATAGAACAGGCAGGGAAGCATTGAGATTAGGACAATCATACACTAGCCAAGACCGCACCATCGTGCATCGTATAATCAACCAGTGACCGCATGGTTACGGGGAAAAGCAATTCGTGTTCATTCAATGATTAAAAGACCGAAATAATCCCGAGACGCAAACCGCACGAAGAACAATGACAATCAGGATAGATCAAGATTTACAGTGCAACAGCAATTTTTTCTTGCAAGGTAGACGAGCATCCCTGATCAAAAATCTTCTTCAAGATTTGTCGCATGAGTTTTTGCCGATCAGCATCAAAATACTGCCAATGAATAAGTGGACCAATTAAACGAGAGGAGGTAAACGGATTGATTGCATCAACTTTAGTGATTACATCAGCCATGACTTCATAGCCTTCGCCGCTAGTTTGATGAAGCAAGTTGTAATTACCACTGAGCCAACCATGACACCATGATCTTACTCTATTAGGTTGTTTTAGATCAAAGCGCAGATCCTCACATAACGCTACGATGGCAGATAGATCATTTTGTTTACGGAATGCTGCATAATAGAGCCATTGATTAATCAAAAGATCATGACCATCGGCGTCTGCAACAAAACGATCTAACAATTGTAAACCCAAATCACTTTGATGCGCCAAAACAGCGCTCAGCACATGACCACGGGTTGTCACATTATCAGACTGTTCAAATAATTGTTCAGCAAGATGATGATATTGATCGTAATCAGCGTGCAGCAGCATAGATAAAGATAAACCTTGTAATCCACGCATTTCGACGTCCTCACGCCGCCAGACATAGTCTCCTTTTAAACGATACGATACACCTTGAAACATCTCCAACCACTCCTGCTGCCAAGAAGTTGCTAACAAATCAAGCAATTGCTGACGTCTGGGAATGAGGTCATCAAGTATGAAAGACCGCCTACTCTCCATAGCAATTTGTAAAGATGGAAGATTAAAAACGATAGGAACAAGATCCGGCGCTTGTTGCCACTTTGACAACACATCCTGAAGCGATTGCTTGAGCGTTTCTGACAGAAGGGCTGACTGGCTCAATGCTGACAACCAACATTGTCTCGCACTGTGCATTTTGACATATGGATCTGTTTCATAGGCAAGAAGCTTGGCGTATTCATCTGCCGATAAGCCTTCGTCATGATTAACTGGCGCAGACTAGCCAATAAAGGCAGACAGCAACGGCTTTTCATTGACACCGTGCAATACCAGCTCTGTTTTGGGCGCTCGCACTACGGTCACCCAGGTGCCATCATCAGCCACTTCACAGGCTTGGTTATTTTCAGGAATAATCACAGTACCATCTTCAGACCACAGTCTTGCTTTTATAGGCATAATCAACGGTTGATAACGTGCACGTCGATCAATTGAACTGGCAGTTTGGGTAATCGTCAATATCAGTGATTGATCATGGATTCGATAATCAGATTGAATTCTGACCAGCGGTGTTCCTATCTGCTTATACCATTTAAAAAAATCAGATAAATCATATGACGTCATTTCATTCATTGTTGCCAAGAATGCATCCATCGAAACTGCTTGGCCATCATAGCGCTTTAGATAGCGCTGAATACCTTCATCGATAAATTCGCGCCCAATGATATCTTCAAGCATGCGCAAAATTTCTGAGCCCTTTGTGTAAATAGTATTCGTGTAAAAATTTTCAATCTTTTGATAACTATCAGGAATAACAGGATGCGCTGTTGGTCCAGCATCCTCACGAAATTGACCTTCAACCAATGATTGAATATAATCAAGTCTAGCAGTGGGGCCATAAATATCACAAGCAAATCGCATTTCACGATACGTCGTCAAACCCTCTTTAAGACTGAGTTGAAACCAATTTTCACACCCAACTCGATTGCCAGTCCAATTGTGAAAATACTCATGACCAACCACAGATAAAACACGAAGATAACCACTATCGGTGGTGATTTTTGGATCAGCAAGCAACGTACTGGTATTAAAAATATTCAAGCCTTTATTTTCCATGGCACCAAAATTAAAGTCTGGGAACCCAGCAATATGATACGCATCTAAATCATAAACACAGTTAAAGACCTGTTCATCCCATAACATGGATTTCTTGAGCGCATCCATTGCAAAGTCCACCTGAGAGAGTGAGTAGTGGACGGGCAAATGAATAAACAACTGAACCAGTTGATCATCACAGGTCGTCAAGCTACTCTCCAAAGTATGAAAATACCCCGCAATCAATGCAAACAAATAAGTCGGCTTGGGGGTTAAATCAACAAAACGTGCGTACGCGTAACCATGGCTAAGCGATTTTCTTTCTTGGCAGTGCCCTGCGGCTACAACGACCGGAAACTGGCTAATGTCATAGATCAAAGCAACATCATAAGTCGAAAACACATCCGGGCGGTCCAGACTATACATAATACGCCTAAATCCCTGCGCCTCACACTGAGTACAAAGGCTTTTGCCAGAGACATACAATCCTGACAAACTAGAATTAGATTCAGGTGAAATTGCAACTTCAATCTTCACGAGAGCACGCGACTGATCGCAAGGAATACCTAGCTTGCCTGGACGACTGATAAGTGATGCATCTGGAATAAGATTCCCATCGACATAGACTGTGTGCAAAGTCAATTCCTCACCGTCTAACCATAATATTTTCTCGGAATCATTCAGACGCTCAATTTGTAGCTCACCGATTACCACCGTTGTGACCAAGCCTAGTTTAAACAATAACTGGGTGCTATGCACTGTAAAATCAGGTCGCTTATATTCGGACAAATAGTACGTTTGTGAACTTGACATGCCGTGTCTCATGAGGAATGATTAGACATATTAAAATGGTTCTGTGTAAAAATCAAATTGTCTACGAACGTTCATCTACAAGCACATCAATCTCCATTACGGTTTCATACCTACTCTCCAGGTAAGATCCATGTCAACGATCATATTTACACCAAAACCATTCTGTGCAAACAAGACAGTATCATTCTAGCAGAAGCACCAGATATGGATGATGTCAACCTAGACACGCTTAAAAAGTGGCAAAACGATTTTCAACCGGAGCTCATATTAATTGGAACCGGGGCTGAATCACGCGAACCTTCAAACATCATACATACGTTTTGTTGCGAAGAGCAAATCGCCTTAGATGCGATGTCTACCGATTACTGTATACGCACCTTGATCGCCTTGCAGAATGAATTTAGAGCACTGATTTGCCTGCTAAGCCCCTAATGACATCAAGGGAACATGCGAGAGTCAGAAGATTACAACCCGTCATGCAAGCATAATCCGCGATTATAGTAAATTCTATTCGTATAAAGAACAAACGCAATGACCTAATATAGGCAGTAATGAACAGCGATACGGGTCGTTGACAAAGTCAACACAATCACTGTAACCAGACCATCAAACAACGTCAACAAATATCACTGTTGGCACTAGCGCTTCCAATTAGCAGTCAAGATTTTATCGATAATAGCAGCATTTTCAGGCTGCTTCATTGATGTGTAGTTATCACGCATCATCGTCAATGCATCTCGAAGTAACTTTTTGGACTCCGTATGTGTAACTACATCCGTCAAACGTCGCTGACTTCCAGCATAAGCATGATTATTACGGTAATCTTTAGCGATATTGAAGGTTTTCTTCATAATAATTTCACTCATTTGGCTCTTAAGATCAATGGCTTTAGCGTGATACTGACTATTAGGATAAGCCGTGACCAGGGTATCAGCAGCAACCAAACCTGAATGAATAATTTCAGTATCTGTAAAGGCAAATCGTTCAGAAATCGACTGAGTCATCCAGTGTCTAGCCTTGAATTCACGTAATGACGATGATGCTTTGATATAAAGCGCATAGTCAACATGAGGTTCAAACGGATATAAGTTCACATACTGGTTAGCCGTCTCAATAGCATCCATATATTCCTTAGCCTGATATTGTGCATGCATTAACTCAAGCTTATATGTCTGAGCACTGGCACTTACCTGATAGTTATTACTTAGATGGGTAAGCGGATCAATGGCAGATTGATACTTTTTTTCGGCTAATTGTTTTTTAGCTTTATAACTTAATACTTCCTCACTCTCACCGGTTTTAGAACCTGAGTCACTACAACCTGCCATGAACAGAGCCATAGAGAACATCATGATCGTGTAAAATGAGATACGATTGTTCAATCTAAAAAGTTTACTCATAATCATCCTTAGTATTATAAAGTCTTGTGGATTGTATTATAATGCACTTTTAAAATCATTGTAAATCCCTGAAATTGAAAAAGCGAATAAACTATCAACACATTGTCAGCGAAAAAGAAGACAAACAGCGGCTTGATATTGTGCTCAGTAAGCAAATCACGGATCATTCTCGCGCACAAATACAAACTTGGATTAAAAGCGATCGAGTACGTATTGATCAAGCAATCATTAACAGCACAAAAACCAAAGTACTTCATGGCCAAGTCATTCATATTGATATCGAGCTAGAAGCAGAATCAAAGGAGCAGGCAGAAGACATACCCCTTGACAAATGTTACGAAGACGATGATCTGATGATTATCAATAAGCCCGCAGGGCTTGTAGTACATCCGGGCGCTGGAAATCGCCAGGGCACACTGATGAATGCGCTACTACACGATACACCTCAATTAGCACTGCTACCACGAGCTGGTATCGTCCATCGATTGGATAAAGATACAACAGGCGTCATGATGATTGCTAAAACGCATCAAAGTTATCTCAAACTAACGGAAATGTTAGCAAACAGATTGATCAAAAGAGAATATCTTGCCATTGTTGACGGCACCATGAAAGCTGGACTAACGATCAACCAACCCATTGGCAGACATCCCACACATCGCCAGAAAATGGCTGTGAGTACAAACAGCCAAGCAAAAACAGCCGTAAGTCATGTAAGTCTTATCCAACGGCTTGCCGGTTACACGTTGATTCGAATTAATCTTGAAACAGGAAGAACACACCAGATACGCGTCCATATGCAACACATCGGCCATCCTCTTTTAGGGGATAAAACCTATGGACACCACCGCGGTTTCCAAAAATTACCAGCAGAGCAAGCAGTTGTCGTAACGCGCTTCAACCGCCAAGCACTACACGCCCAAAAGCTAGTATTCAACCATCCCATCAGCCATCAAACCTGTCACTTTGAAGCGAGCATTCCTGTAGATATGCAGAATATCATCCATTGCCTTAGTCAGAAACATACTGATGATAAATAAAAAACAACTTAACAGCGTGTTCCCACAGGCCTGACAACAATCTCGTCATGTAAAACAATCATAACAATAAAGCACGTCATGTGGCCTCAATCAGCGTGACACACACCTAACAAGAACTTAAAGACGCTGGCGATGATACCGCAGTGACCAGATTATCTTCCAGTTCAGAGTTTTTTAGATAGCGCCTGTAAGCCAGTGCCGCAGGCACAAGGCATGTCGTCCAAAATACCTCACTCGTGACCGACAAAGATCGAGGAAAACTACCGCTGCAAGTATGGGTAATATCAATCATATCAACCAGAAAATCCTCTTGTGCTTCATTCGATAAGGTATCTAAATAACTCAGTCTGGCATTTAAAAGCTCATGGTTAAATGCTTGGGTACGAAAAGGATTATCAGTGACCAAACAATCAAATAAACAACATTCCAAACGGGTCAAAAGTGATTCATCGATATCGATCGCAGCTCGATAGTCAATATCTGAAGACAAAATATACGACGTCAATGAATCAAAACTATAATTTTCTAATGCACAATCATGATCAGATGCCTCAGTTACCAATTGAGACCAAATATCGATGCACTCAAGATCGCCAAGTGTCGAGATACAATCTTTCATAAAAGTGCGCATGACTTGAATAGCGTCACAACGATCATCCAAGGTATCTTTAATGACATAAGGGTCCATACGAACAGCCATCAATGTTAAATTACTTGGCAGATAATGACTGTGGCTTGCAAAAAATTGCATCATTGCGTGCAACGATTTAACTTCTTCCTCCGCACCAGTAAAAAATCGGTCATCGATCATTGCCACAGTCACAGCCTTGCGCTCGGGGTCATCAGCGTATTGATGCGCTAGCGCCATCACAATATCCACCTTATCAACTGCCTCGTTCGATTGCTTTGAAAATAATGACTGGTTAACATCATCAACAGTGAGAGCGCCATCACATAACGCTAACATTTTGACCACCTGATCGGAGTATTCACTCGGGGCATCTGGCTCATCGCTGGGAAAAAGCTGATCAACGTGCAAGCGCAGGTCTAGGCTCACTCTGACATCAGAGTCATGCAATAATGATGATATAACCTGGTAAACTGTTCGCAAAGCCTCGCTAGTAAGTGGCGTATGCTGCGAATGCGCATTGTTCTCATCAGAAGTTTTATCTTTACGATTCGTCGCAGGTCGAACCACAATCTCATCGTAGGATCGTGCATCCACAAGTAACAAGATGCGCTGCATCGCATTGATCGCAAAACGGTGATTCGATACCAAACCAGGATACAAAAAGTCATCGACCAAACAACCATCCATATCAAAGCCCAGAACTAGGAGTCGCTCGAGCGGTTTAGAAAAAATAGAATCAGGCATCATCGTTATTATCCTCACGTAAGCATCAAGTAAGTTGGATCAATTACCAAACTACTTGTCACAACCTTGACTTATAAATAATCCCAATCGACATTGATATCATGTCGAAATTACGGTTACAATGAAGTCAACTAGCTTAGGCACAACAGACAAGACTTGTCAATAGTTGACAACTCCTGTATGGTTTTTTAGCCATTCCACATAAGGAAATGACTCGGTGCATACTGAAGATACAGCGATAATTAATATTGGAAAAAATATCAATATTTGCCAGATACCTGGTGTAAACATTCAACAACTGGTTTGCAGTCACCCTACTCCAAGCAAACTATTTGCTGGTCAAAAAAAAGATCGGATCATCAAATCAGGGCATCTAAGACGAACGATAGATAGATATCCAGCAACCAGCTTAACAAAAAAATTTGCACTCATCACGCAAGTACATGGTAACCGTTGTGCCCTCATCAACTATCCCAAGTTATTAATTCAAGCAGATGCTTGCATCACACAACAACCAGAATTGGCGCTGTCAGTTTACACTGCTGACTGTTTACCCATTTTGATAAGCACGAAAAATGGCAACACCATAGCAGCAATACATGCTGGATGGAAAGGACTTTTTAATAACATCATTCCTAATACAATCCGATCAATGCGTGTAAAACCTGATGAAATGGTGGTCTGGATCGGACCAAGTATCAGTCAACAACATTATGAAGTATCACAGTCATTTCGAGAGCAATTCATTTCAAAGCACCCTCAATCAAAACATTATTTTGACGTTATCAATCACAAAGTCACTTTCGACTGCAAAGGATTCGCACAATCTCAATTACACACACTCAATATCCACAACATAAACCTGAGTGATATCTGCACCTTCGCAACAGCACAGTTGCCCTCATACCGTCGATCCAAAGGAAAATTAACACAACGAATTTGGACTCACATATGGAAAGTGAACAAATAATCTTATTGCAATCCTCTGATCAGATCGATACACTCGAATAAAGTATAATCGGAGATATAAATGGGGTACCTGTCTAGAGTGATGATCCTTCTACCAATCTTACCTGCATTACTATTAGCCAACCCATCGAATTTTCAAGATTCGCAAAATGCACCTGAAAGTTCAATCATGAGTCATTTATCGTCAAGCTTAGACGCGGTAGTCAGCATCGAAACTGAGCACCCACCAGCGATTGGAAACGACATTCAAAATATTCACCCCAAAGCCATACCAGAGATAGAGCGACGTTTTGGTTCAGGTTTTTTTATTGCAAAGTCTGGTCTTTTAATCACCAACGCTCATGTAGTTCAAGGATCAAAAACGATTGTCATTCGCAACCAAAACGGCAACGAGGCACTGGGTTACCTACTTGGACTTGATCCAGTACTTGACATCGCAGTTATCCAAACCAACATGCGCCCGAGCCATATCATCTCTCTAGAAGACAGGTTCGAAGCCAAGATTGGAGAGCCAGTCTATGCCATCGGTACTGCATTCGGATTACCACAGTCCGTAAGTTACGGTATCGTCAGTGCGCTACATCGGTCAATTTCTAACCCTTTACAAGACTTTATTCAAACTGACTCTGCAATAAATCAAGGCAACTCAGGAGGCCCCCTAATCAATAAACAAGGAAAGCTTATTGGAGTCAATACAATGATTATCGGCGTAAAAGGAGGAAATAATGGTGTTGGATTTGCTATCCCAACATCACTCGTTCGCAATATTGCAAAGCAAATCATTGAACATGGTGACATTAAGCCTGCCCAAATGGGAATCCAAATCCAAAACACATCCGCTGACATGGCAATTGCACTTGGTGCGCCTGGAACAACAGGTGTGGTAGTGACTGATATCGCAAGTGGCTCACCAGCAGAAAAGCTTGGGCTCATGAACAAAGATATTATCATTAAGCTGAACAACCATCGGATCACCTCTTCTGCGCAAATTGCAGCCTTAGTCTACAGCACACGTACAGGAAGCGACATTTCAATTGATGCGATCAGAAATAACAAGCCGATCACTCTGTCAACAACACTATTTGCTCCTGATGAAAAAAAAGAACACTCATCCAGAGTATTAAATGGCTTATCACTCACAGAGTTTAAAGGGATTAATGCTTCTGGCAAAACCATCACAGGTATTGGCGTAATTGAAGTAGAACCTGGTAGTCCGGGATGGCTTGCTGGATTAATACCCAACGATTTAATCACTCAAATTGGCGATAAAAAAATTGAATCTTTGAATGACTTAAAATCTATCACACCGACTGAACCGACATTAGTCGAGGTTATAAGGCAGAATAAGCCAGGCTTCCTTGTCTTATCACCAGTTGAATAATCGTGCGATCTAGAGGCATCTGTAGGGCTTTAATAACACTGAAAATGCAGAGTTGCAAACCGTATTTTTTTTGCCTACCATATGATCTATATCTGAGACCAAAGTAATGATGACACCACTTGTGAAACAAATCCTATCCGTGAGCATCAGCATTTTAATTGGAGTAGCGTGCTATTTTTTTGGGCTAAGTCTCAGATGGGCAATTATCTTGGCAAGTCTTCCCATTGCGTCATATTTCCTACTATCCAGTTGGTCATCATCGAGCCATGTCATCAAACCAAAACGTCGACTACAACCATTCCCGAGTCACCTCAGCCCCATTGAGAAAGCCATAGGATACAAATATGGCCGATTTGGATTACCACGCGACGTCAAAAACGCATTCAAGCTATTATCAGAACTTGCATGCTTGCATCATGGATCAAATAGTCAAGAAATCAATGAATCAATGTATGAACTTGCAGACTGCTATGAACGTGGCATTGGAACGAAAACATGCATAACTAGCGCTATACACTGTTACAAACAGTGTTATCTTAACGGACTACTATCCCAACGAGATCGCCTTCGTCGATATAATAGCCTCATTGAACGACTGGTAGGAGTTATGCAAACAAAAGCTAGTCATGGTGATACTGAATCGATGTACGCACTCGGATTCTATTACCGACATCAACATCTACAATCCGAATCATCTGCCAATCAAAAGTATGCTTTTGATTGGTTTTCTAGTGCAGCTGAGCAAAATCATCGCCAAGCCACAATCGAGCTGGCAAACTGCTATTATAATGGTATTGGCACTGATAAAGATTTTAAAGTGGCGGAGAAGTATTACCGAACCGTTGTCTATGAATTTGGTTTAGTCAAGCATACACCTGCACTGATAGGTTGTTTGGTGCATCAATATCGACGCGAGGAGGTTCTTGAAATAATCAAATCTGAAAAAGAAAAAGCGTCACCGTCAAAAGATATACTCGATATGGAAGAAACGCTCATAGCATGTCACCTTCTCAGTAAACCAGATAATCATAACCCCAATAGTGATCACGACAGTCAGAACCATCAACTTGATCAACTCATCACATTGGAACATGGGAAGCTACCAGATTACAATCTGTATGGGAGAATAGACAGCGAGCACATCAGTGATATATCTTTAGATAGCACAGCAGACATCCTGTATCAATCAATGGATGAAACCGCTGACTTGTCTTTGAATCATCCGCAAAGCTCACGATCAAGCACCCCTGATTCCTTACCTTCAAGAAGTTTAAATCTAAGTTTTCTATCTCCATTCAGACATACGTGAACATGCGAAGTTATACCCCTGGCCATAGTCAATCAATCGTTTGATATCAATTAAGATTATCAACCACAGCATTAACACAAAAGTCAATCGAACTTACTTCGGCAAACCGGAAATAATAATTAATAAACATTCAGAAAAATAGGGTGTTTTTGTCGATCTTCGCATCGATATTTAGCCTTGAAAAATTTATCAATTTCAGATTAATTCAGCGCACACAGTACTTGCACAAGGCACTCAATTAATCTAGTATGAATGATATCTTATGCAGGAAAACGCTTGATCATGGCTAAAGTCTTATTCAACAATCTCAAAAAACAGGATACACAACTCAGATTTGCAGCAACACTATTATGTTTTCATGTACTCCCTGCTTTCACCAGCCCAATTCAAGCAATAATCTTTTTTACGTTATTCCTCACACACGCACTATATCTTATAATTGACGGTCATAGTCTTATTAGTAGCATTCAAATACATTGGGTTAGTAGTGAAACAAGAAATCTAAGAGAAGGCATCATAGACACTTGCCTAGCGCTCCTTCAGTTTGTCGCATCAAGCTTCACCCTAAGCTGCTTATTCGGGCAAACACTGCTCAACACAGGGATTTTATCTGTTCACATGATGCCGGTTGTAGCGCAGTACTATAGCATTCTAATTAATGACCTGTATCGTTCAGGCTATATGTTCGCATTGACTTTTTCTCGTCAACAACTTGAAAGCGGTGAATTAAACTTTTTCTCAAGAACATTAACAAGACCCGATATCAGCTACCTGATTGCATTTTCATTTTGCCTGATAACCATCCTCTACGAGCACGCGGTACTATCGCTATGTTACGCAATACCATTTATTGGACTATCGGTATTCTACTGCCTTGATATTATTGCCTACAGTACGAATAAACAAGCTATCAGTCCAGATGGAAATTATTTCAGCTCCGTCATCATCGGCTGCTCGCACAGCTTGTCATTCGGCGCATGGGCCACCATATTAAGTACTGCACTAAGCATCTGCATGGGAGCATTACCTACCATGATCTCAAGCCAATTAATGCCATTCATACCAAAATTACTTGCAGTAACAACGAGCGAATTACCGATCAATTACATCGCCTCAACATCTGGCTTTGCCGTATTTGCAGAGGTAATCCGTTCTAAAATATATGCATCCATCGGCTTTAATCCTGAGTCCTCATTAGCCATCGCACAAAGTGACACCAAAACGCTTAAAACTCACCAATGGCCAAACAATAGAACAGTTGTAATATCAGATCGACAACCATCACCACATCAAAGACAACAACGAAGCCCACATAAATCGTCAAACCGCTATCATAACTAAATCATAGAGCACAGATCTGAACCCCAATTATTAACATCTGCGACAGAAAATATACTGCAGTGTTGTATCTAGCTTAAAGTAGTGCTACCATCATACAAAAAGAGATATGCATGAAAAGGCACCATCACATCATCGCAACATTATTACTCATGTTGTCGTCACATCGCGCACTTGCAATCACAGACACCAGAGTGGATTTCTCAAATCATACAATCATCTCTGTTGCAAATCTATCCGGACAGCTGTGCACACTTGCTGATATTGATCTAAATGGCGTCACAATTACAAGAAACGCACCACCGTCAATACTTGCCAACCAATCCGAACGTTCGTTCTGGGTATCTGACCAAGGCGTGAACCTATTCTTTCACAAAAATGGTGTTGAAATGACCTTTGTTTGTGGAAATGAAAAGTTTAAACTGACATCATTCCAACATGCTTGCAACCTTCTACCATTCGGAGAAATTAGAGGTAATACCAGTGGACAACTTAAAATAGAATATAAAGCGTTAAAAGGACACTGCCTCAACGGGTCGCCAGGAGTGATCATGTGGCAAATCTCCAACAAAGTTCCGCGCCCAGACACTCATGTACTTATGAACAAGCCAAGCCATTAGCGCTGCAGACATTGCCAGCACCCGTTAAATGAAATTTGCCAACCTCACCTTCATTAATATGGCATAATAGAACGATCATCTCTTGAGGGTTCCGACATTGGCTCTTGCTTATGATCAGTTGTCATCCACAAGACATATAGATTATACTTTCTGTTTTCATCGTGGAGAATCTCTAATAGTAATTCGCGAAGATAACTCACCACTGCTTTGTGATAGAAAAATCGAAAAAAGCTGCTACCTGTTTGGAGATTATCAAGATAACGTCTAAGCTCATATTCAAGTAGACCATCATCAATGGTTGTATGAATAATCCTAGTCATATACTGAATATCATCTCGACGCTTAGCATGCAAAACACGACCACTATTAGCAATCTGAGATTCATAGAATTGTAAACCTGACAATAATCGTTTTCTAAAAGTTCTTCCATCAAGACAAGGCATCAATTAATATCCTATGCGTATTAGAGCATCAAATTATAGATGATCTACGAAAAATTAACAGTACCGTTTTTATAGCCACAACCTTAAAAGCAGTATTGTTAAGAAATCGTAAATATGAAATAATAACCAACTAGTTAAAAGACACACAGCTTGAATAAACAAATTGATTTAAAGCACGGGACTCACATCCTTGGCGATACTAAAGCAGCGCGAAAAATACTAGCCATGTTTATTGACAAATTACCAGTCTATGTCGATGACATCCACAATCTTCGCCAATCAAAATCCTGGATACAACTGCACGAAGCAATTCATGCCCTAAAAGGTGCATCATGTTACAGCAGCACCCCACTCTTGAATCAAACTGTCTCGGAACTGAATCAACTTCTCTACAATGTCGATCAAGAAGTATTAAGCAAAGACAGCATAGAAAAAATTGACAAACACCTGAACACGCTTAGCAAACAAAGCAAAGAAGTGATTGAGCAAGCTTCATCAATACTTCAAGACTCATAACACGAGCAACCAAAAAAACAAGCTCACCGACACGATGTGCATAGAAACACAAAAGGCCAATGCAACAATGACGACATTGTACTACTTATCAATGCGGCCCAGGCATCAAGTATGACTAGCCACTTCAGACTTTGCTTCAGTACCGTGAATACAGTGAAAATATTCAAGTGTTTCAAGCATCCTATCCTTCATGGTTTGTTGATCAGGCCTAAACAATAAATGAATGACATAACCGAGCCCCATCACCAATATCGGACCATCGTTATAAATATCCCACCAACGCTTGACCTGCTGTAGCACATGTCGAGTGGCGTCACTTTGAAAAGAAAAACTAGGTTTGGACGAATGAAAAAGCGCATGCAGCTCTGAAAAGTCATCCCATACACACTCAAAAAGCCCCTTCCAATCCTTATTCTGTATATGGTTTTGCGCTGAAAGAACACGTTTTCTAACGTTATCATGGTATTGAGAAGACATTGGGTTATTATCAACGAGTTTAATGATCTGATCGATACTAATGCGCTTTTTGGAAGAACATACAACCAAGGCAACATGAGATAAATCATCATACGCACCGAAGGAAGCACCTGTAGCACTTTTATCCTGGGTAATTGACCACGGACTATAAAATGAGTGTCGAGATGAGTATTTACCCTCAGCACTCAACATCGCCAGTTCATCATGCGAGGTGAGTAAACGCTCCCCTCTAATCGAGTGTATCGCTCTCACAGCACAAGCAGTCAAAGCACTGTAACTCGATGACGAACTCGACAAGCCAATACCCATTGGGAAGGAGTTGTTTGATTGGACAAAAAATCCACCATCAAAACCCATCGACGATTTTACATAGGACAAATGCTTCAAATAACAATCGATAGACTGATACGAAAGACGCTCAGTACTACTGATCTTCCAAGTGTCTTTTGTTCCTTTATGCGTTGTCAGACTAACTGTGGTGTACAAGTTTGGTAAAGATAAAGCCAAAGAGGTAGACGAAAACAAATGGCCAATTAAAGACACGTTTGCCGACATCCTTTCAGTAAACACCATCGGCTTTTGACGCATAAAAAACCTCCTAGACAATAAAGTTCATACATATTAACGCGTATTTAATATGAGCACAATAACAAAGCGTCATTTATCGCGGCTGATAACAAACGCTGACAAGTAAAGCGAAAAATAAAAACAGCAATTTTGTGTAATAAATAATGATTGACGACGTCAAAAAGTCATAAATCAGTTATATATCGCGTTGCATGCGAATTCTATGCCTTGATACTTCCCTTGCCACACGATAACCTTTAGCCTGGAAAAGATCGACATACTGTTGAATTTGACCAGCTGTGATCGCTTCAATATGCAGATGATTGATGCTACCATGAGTAAAGCTTTCAGCTAAGGCACCCAAATCAAGCCAACAATTAATAAGCGCCAGGTGACTCACAGATGCAGAGCTTTGCATCAACGAACCGAGCATCTTGGTCGTCTCTTGAGAAAATGATTGATGAGAAAGCACCAATGATTGAATCGATGATTCAGGAGATTGTACACTGGTTAATAGCGCATGCAGATCACTATCAGGAAGGTCAACAACACCGCTACTAAAGACCTGAACACCATTCGACTTAGGTGACACATATGAGATCAAAAGACGCAAACTGTTACAACAAAAATGTGCATCACCCAATGCCAAGCGAGCAAGAGCACTCTTACTAGACACGCCACCGGACCAAAGAAATGCCTTCATCGCCTGGAACGTCCAGACACTATACCCAAGATCCAAACGACTCACAGCGCAGCCTGACTGCGTAAAGATAGATGCTAGATCCTTTGCTTTGTGAATACACAACTTCATCTTACCAAGATCGATACTCTTAACTTGGCAGACTGATGTTCGCAACCAAGTTAATAACTGCTTCCAAGCAGTATCACACAGTGAGAGATTTGCTAGATTGAGCTGCTTAATCACAACTTTATGCGTATTCAACCAGGCCAGCATGACGTCTAATAAACGACTGTCCACTCGCTGGAAACCAAAATCGAGTACGTCAATCGTATCGCCAAGAATAAATAGGTTGGCATCAACTAGTTTACGAAAGTGTAGAGGACAAATATGCTGATTAAAATCGATGGCCTCAATGACAATATGGGCCTCAGTAACGTAACTAGCTATGGAATCCCCACTAGGAATGGCACTTGTCCTCAAGTAACCAGTCTTTTCAACGCCATTAATCCAGGCCCGTAATTTTTTCTGATGACAATCTTTTCTACTAATTAAACTTGGTCGCATAATATGACAGACCCCATGACATAATATTCTTTTAATTATATCATTTCAGTAACAATAATTCAATAGCATAGTAGAAATTATATGATTGCTAAGACAAAAATATTGACAAATAATAAAAATAATTAATCAGCCACTTACCATCAAGAACACCCTAAAACTCAATAACGAACCGAGCACCGATGGTACAAAAAGAAATAGGAAAGCTGCCTCAGAAGAAACATATTGAGCCAGATAACCTGTTATTGGAGCAACTAAAACAAATAACAATCGAGTCAATGTAGCACAACAACTATGCATCATAACTCGCCTTTCCTTGGTAGCGTAGTCATTGATTAAAGAATTAATCAGCGGCATCAACAGACCATAGACTACAGAGAATAATACGAGAGGAATCATGCGCAAATCAATAGGCATGAAGGCGGATAACAACAGAAGTAAGCAACTGATTAATGGCAAGAGAATGATTTGACTATGCCGATACTGTAAAAGCCTATTAGCTAAAAAATAGGATACGATCGCACATAGTCCAAAATATAAAACCCAAAGTATAGACATTAATGACAACGATAAAGACAACGTATCACCTGTAAGTTGAATCATCCAGAAAATATTAATCAGCACAATACTTTGCAAGGCTGCATAAAAAAATAATGATACAAGAATTTTGTGCTGAATCGGTCTTTGCTGCTTATCCAAGCGCATTAACCGAAAGATTTCTAATGGGCCAACTTGTTTATTTTCGAGCACAGTACCAACCGATTTCACAGGACGTCCGCTCTGTCTAGGTAAAGCAGTAGCGCACAAAAAAAGCATGGTAAGTTTTGCTATCAATGCTAAGATAATCGGCAAGCGAGCATTAAGAACAGCAACAAACCCAAGACCTGATGACATGCCTTCTGACCATCGCGCAAGCGATTGCATCAATCCCTCTTGCTTCTGATAATGTGCGCGTTTACTTGCCCCATGACAAGACGCATACAGTAATGCGGTATCTGCACCACTATAAAAAGCAATCCCTAAGCCGGCAAATAACTCGGCAATCACCCAGGTCAAAAAACTCGGAAATAACATGAAAAGTATGTACGCAACCGATAAAAAAAAGGCGCTCAAA
This sequence comes from Proteobacteria bacterium UBA1673, assembly GCA_002320385.1. Lineage (GTDB taxonomy): Bacteria > Pseudomonadota > Gammaproteobacteria > Comchoanobacterales > Comchoanobacteraceae > UBA7916. The sequence continues at coordinate 4,835 of DCKN01000047.1, read as the reverse complement.
ATCATCACATAACGACAGCCAAAACGATCAGCAAGAATTCCTGCAGGAAGCTCACTCAACAAAATAGTCATAGAACAGACTGCTTGTAGAAGAAACATCTCGTAATAAGGAATGCCAAATCGTTGTCCGATGATAAGAGAAATCGGCGAAAAAGGATCAAACCATCTTAACGCCGAGACATAGTGTAGAACAATTGGTGTTCTTGGTGAAATAACCGTCGTCATTAATTGCTGGTTTAAGCCAAAGGCAAAGAGGATGTATCAACGCCAATCATTGCCGTTTGACAATAATTAGGGATAAGCGTGCGTCCACGAATCATTTTCTGTTGACGATCAAGCACGAAAGACAACAACTCTTTTTCATCAACTAGCTGTCCATTGTGCTTAAATTGAATGCGCGCTTCACCAGTATAAAATACCTGATTGGCATTCAACGCCATGGAGGACAAACGCTTATACGATAATATTTTAAAATTTGACTTCTTATTTTCACGATAAATAGACTTTCCACCAACAATATTGTAGAAAATAGCCCCCTCAAGCAGCGCCTCACATTCATCAGCAGACATTCGACTTGATTCAACAGGCTTAATGTCATATTTATATTGAAAATACTGATAATCAGCGTCTGCATAACAGAAAGGACCAAAAATTAAGGCAAAAACATAGATTATTAACATCACAGAAATCCCGATTTGATTATGATTCTAACATAACAGTAATTATCCAATGTGTCTACCAGTCACCTGAATTACAAATGGGCCGAGAAATGTGAAGATGAAATTATATCAATGCATCACAATGCGCTATGATAGATTCTGCAGCCGCGGGTTTTTGCAAGGATTTTGCTGCCTTACGCATGCGCTGGCTAAGGCTAGAATCAGAAATAAAAGCCTGTAAAGTATTCGCTAAATAAAAAGGCTGCAACAACTGCGGTTGCTCAATTAAGCGGCAAGCTCCTAAGCGGTGATGATACAGTGCATTATAATATTGATGATTATCAGCAGAGTTTGGCAGTGGCACAAGAAGAGCCGGTAGGGAAAATTGCATCAGTTCAGCCAAAGTTAGCGCCCCAGAGCGAGCGAGCACCAAATCAGATTCCAGGTACAATGAAGCCATATCTTGAACATAATTATGGACTGTAGCGACATAGCCCGATGTTGAATAAGCATCAGTAATGGCCTGCTTATCGGCTGAAGGTCCTGCGATGTGCGTAATGGCTATACGGTCCTTATCACGAAGTTGGCTTAACAACTTAGGGACCTGCTCATTAAATACTGCAGCCCCTTGACTACCACCGAGAATCAATAGTCGTAATTTCTGGTTGGCCTGTGACCGCTCGAGCATACTATGCTCAATCATTTGACGTCGTAACGGATTACCCATCTGTAAGTATTGCTGCTTAATCGTTTCCGAAAACACTTTAGGATAAGCGGTAAAAATCGCTCTGACGTAGCGACTCAAATATCGATTTGCTAAACCAGGCCGAGCGTTTTGCTCACATAAAAAAACTGGAACGCCAGCTAAACACGCAGCGATGGTGCTTGCGACTGAAACGTACCCGCCCGTAGTGATAAGATAAATCGGTTTATGGCGGCGCAGTAGCCGCCATGCAGTTGCTACACCCAAGAGAAGATGGAATGGCAATAATAATTTTGCTTTGATACCTGTACCACGATAAGGCTTTGCGCGCACAACTTTGTATGTCCACGCATAAGGCGCCAGAACTTTTTGCTCAAGCTTTGATCCTGAACCAATCCAAACTACTTTCTTTTTTTGTTCGGTTAGCTGATGCGCGAGTGCCACTGCTGGGTACATATGTCCGCCAGTTCCTCCAGCGGCAATAAACACAGTCTGCTTCGTCATAGAGCTAAGCCTCCCTTGGTTCGATCAGATATCATTCTAAACGCAATCCCAAATGCAAACATTGTTGTCAGCATATGCGTACCGCCATAACTTAAAAAAGGCATACTGATTCCTTTGGTCGGAAGAAGCCCCATATTCACACCAGATGACACCACAGTCTGCAATGCTAACCAACAAGATAGACCAACAAAGTAATAACTAAAAAAGAATTGCTGCTCCTGATAGAATCGATACGACCAATAAAGCAATCTCAACACCAAAATCAAAAAAACAAGTAATACAGTCAGACCACCAAGCGCCCCCATCTCCTCGCAGAAAATAGCAAAAATAAAATCAGTATGGGCTTCGGGCAAATAAAAGATTTTCTGAAGACTGCTACCAAGACCAACACCCCATACACCACCGCGACCAATTGCCATCAGCGATTGAGTTAATTGATAACCACTACTAAACGGAAATAGCCATGGATTAAGAAAACTGACAATACGAGCAAATCGATATGGCGTCAAAACAGCGAGCAAAATAGCTTGCAACGAAGCTGCAGACAAAATCATCAAAAACGACAGTATCGGCATACCTGCAATAAACAAGACCTGTAATATCACGCCACTAATGACAATGGATGTACCAAAATCAGGCTGCAATAATAACAGGACGTCGAAACCACATAACAACACCAGAATAGGTAGCCATTTCTCTGCAAATGTAAGCATCGATCCAGTTTTATTCGCAGCATACGCTGATGTAAACAAAATAAACAGTAGCTTTGCAGGATCTGAAGTTTGAAGCGTTACCATTGGGAAGCGAATCCATCGTCTCGCACCATTGATCGATAACCCAATACCAGGGACCAAAACAATTAGCAGGAGAAAAAAAGCGGCAGCCAACAATAAAACTCGATAGCGCATCCACAGTTCAGGGCGCACATAATAACCCACAAAAAAACTCAAACCTGAAAGCGCAATATGGGCCATATGTCGATTAAAAAAATAGAAAGGATTATGGTAACTTCTTTCGGCAATAAAAATTGTGACTGAACTAATGATAACAGCACTAACAACTGTTAAGGCAACCATCAACACAACTAAAAGTGTGTCCGTTGACTGTTTATAGGAAACACTGCGCATAGTGATCAGGCCACAGGTAAAATGTTGACCAGTTGCTCACTAAAAAATTGTCCACGGTGTTGGAAATTTTCAAATTGATCAAAACTAGCAGCAGCTGGCGAGAACACAACAACATCAGATTTCCGCATTGTTTTCACGACCAAGCGAATGGCATCATCGAGCGTTTCCACAGGCGACACTGGACAAACACCAATTAACGCGTCAAGGAAGCATTGCCGATCTTGACCATAGATAACTGCCAGGCTTACAAACTTACTTACCCACCGAGACATGAGAGCAAACTCTTCATTTTTAGTCACCCCACCAGCAATCCAAATCACTTTACAGCCGTATTTACGGCTGACACTTTCAATAGCATATCGCGCAGCAGCTAAGTTACTGGACTTAGCATCATTATACCAATTCCCATAATCATTTGTTTCATGCTGACATCGGAACGGCCATGGCTTGAACTCTTCCAGTGCACGTGCGCGATGGTATTTTTCTATCTGCATTACATCACTAGTAATCCAAGATGCAATCGCACTTTTGTGCAGTGCATATGGCAACGCTTCAATGATGGTATTATCAATGTCGAGTGAACTCTCATTCAAACATGAATAAGATGGTATCCATGCACGAACCTTCTCAAAAATACCATGTTGTTTTGCTAATGGTTCAAGCACTTTGGGCATGACAACGACATCAGAGTGCTCCAATAATTTCATCTTCGTTTGTCGATACTCTCGGTAACTAGAATGCCAATCAAGGTGATTTGGATAAATATTCAACAGTACGCCAATATCAAAATGAATATTTTGACTCCAGAATAACTGAAAACTGGATATTTCAAGCACGACCCAATCAATTTCATGCAAGGCGCCCTCTGTCAATAATGACAAAACGGGCTTACCAATATTACCAACCATGGCTGCGTTATGGCCGCTTACCTTGATTAAGTCATGCAACATTTTAACGGTTGTACTTTTACCATTAGAACCGGTCACAGCAAGAATTTTACCTTGATACGCTTCAAGGAAAAGATCAATATCACTGATTATAGGTTTGTTATGACGTTTAAGCCACAAAATAACATCAGAATCGGGGCGAATACCAGGGCTTACCAGGACCTTTTCAGCTTTTGCAAGCAAGTCATAGTCAAATGCGCCAATCGAAGCAGGAACATGGGGCAAGCCTTTTTTAAGTCGATCTATTAAAGGCGGACGCTCACGATCATCAGTTATCGCAACTGACCTTCCGGTATGCAGACAATATTCAAGAGCAGCATAACCCGTGACACCAAGACCAAGTACAACGACATCATAGTGTTTCAATGTGCCCCCCCCTTTCTACTTACTATACAAGCAAGCATATACTCATCAATAAAAAAATCAAGCCAAGTATCCAAAAACTGAATACAATTTTAGGCTCTTTATATCCGGATAACTCAAAGTGATGATGCAATGGCGCCATCTTAAATAGCCGCTGACCGCCGGTACGTTTGAAATAAACAACTTGAGCGATAACAGATAAGGTCTCGATAATAAACACACCAGACATCAAAGCAAAGATGACTTCTGCCTTGGCCATAATAGCGACACAGACAAAACCAGCACCTAAACTCAATGATCCAGAGTCGCCCAAAAATATTGAGGCCGGATAACTATTAAAACACAAAAAACCAACCAAAACCCCAATAATAATCACCAATAATGTCATAAAATCTTCCTGAACAACACTGGATAATGAGACCGTTTGACCGAGTGACAGCAAAACCAATAGACCACAAGCAATGAATACACTCAACCCACCCGCAAGCCCATCAAGACCATCCGTAAGGTTGTAGGCATTCGTTGAGCCAAGA
>DCKN01000068.1 GCA_002320385.1 Proteobacteria bacterium UBA1673 | reverse complement strand
TTCAAGCTGCAATTGGTGGTAAAATCGTGGCTAGGGAAACGGTGAGTGCTATGCGCAAAAATGTGACTGCCAAATGCTATGGTGGTGATATCACTCGAAAGAAAAAACTTTTAGAGAAGCAAAAAGCCGGTAAAAAACGTATGAAACAAATTGGTAAAGTATCTTTACCGCAAGATGCTTTTTTAGCAATTTTAAAAGTTGATTCAAGTAAGTCTGACTAGTGGCTATTCGCAAGGTTATGTGCTGTTTGTTTATAGATGTATGAAATATCAAGGAAAATGGTAATTAATTAACCCTTGATGTGCTGGTTTTCTGAGATTTCTATGTTAATATGTAAACTAGGCCCGCTGTGGTGACGTGTCATGACAGTGATTGTGTATTGTCTAATGCTGGATGGGATATGGGTATCGTATTTTTGTATGCAAGTTTTATTTTGTTTTTCGGGTTAGCGGCGTATCGCTGGCGCTACTCGACACAATCGTGGAAAGAGATTTTGTCATTTTTTGCTCTGATTTCGCTGTTGCGGTGGTTCGCCCTTTCTTTTAAATGACCTCACTGCTCACTTGTGTTGATTGACGCTTCTTGTGTGTTTTCTTGTTGATTTATTTTTCCGCCACGGTGTGGTTTGCTGGTGGAATAGGTAGTATAGTTGGTGGGCTTCTATTGTTTGTGGCTCATGATTGTGCCTGGTTGCTTGAGCTTCTTGCGTGGTTGTGGTAAAATTTTCAAAAATTAATTATCCAAAAATCAATTGGATGTTCGGGGTTTGTTATGTCATATGAATTTATTTGTGCGCTTGCTTTTTTAGCAGGATTGTCTTTGCAATTTAAGGCTATTTATTGTGCTGATGGTACTGGTTTACTTGGTTTTTTAGGAAAAGATGCCCAAAAAACTGGACGCAGTATGTGCTTTATGGGGGCTTTGGGCTTGGCGATCTTGTTACTCGGCGTTGAGCTATTTTTAGCGCTATTTACCATTGTTGCTTGTGTGATCGCTTATGTGTATCGCTTTGCTTACCCGGAACAGCTTAAATCACAGATGGAAACAGATGGGTTTTTAGCCGATACCATCACTTTTTGCCATGAGTATGCCACATTTTTATTGGTGGTATTTGTGATCCGTAATTTCTGTGTGCAGCATTACCGTGTGCCAACTGGCTCTTTAGAGCCAACGGTTCGTCCCGGTGATTTCTTATTGGTCAATCAGTTTTCATATGGATGGCACTTGCCAATTATCAATACGAAGATTGCTAATTATGGTGATCCTAAGCGTGGCGATATCGCTTTGTTTCGCTATCCTAACGACCCATATCGTGTTATTTATGTAAAGCGCGTGGTCGGGCTGCCAGGTGATCGCATTGAGTATCGCAATAAACAATTAAAAATTAACGGCCAGATGATTCCTCAGGAGTATCTCGGTTTTGAGCCTGAACTAGGTTCAGGACAGAGAGAATTGTTGTCGAAGCGCAAAGAATTTTTACCCGGGAAGACGCATGATATTCTTGTGCGAACTGGCGCTTTGGCTCCTGATTTTGATATTGACTTGGTGGTGCCCAAAGGCTCTTACTACATGATGGGAGATAATCGCGATAACAGCATGGATAGTCGTTATTTTGGTCCGGTTGAAGAAAAGTTTTTGCTAGGACGCGTGATGTATATCTTGTTGAGTTGGAATGGTTGGTATCCGGATTGGAGTCGAATTGGAGAATCATTGTAAATGGCTGATCTCGACCGATTACAAGCGGATATTGGTCATCATTTTTCCATGATATCTCTGTTAGAAACAGCTGTGACGCATGCAAGTTTTTCAGCTCACAACAATCAGCGACTGGAGTATCTTGGGGACGCTTTACTGGGTTTTGTGATCAGCGATTTACTATTTCAGAAACATCCGCTGGTGAGCGAAGGTGCGTTAACTCGGTTGCGTGCGCATTTGGTATGTAAAAAAACACTGGTGGTTATTGCAAAGAAAATTCAGTTGGATCGATATTTTCTGGTTGGTAAATCAATCAATGGCAATCAACAATCCGCTGACGGTATGTTGGCTGATGGGTTTGAAGCAATTGTCGCAGCAGTTTATTTGGATGCAGGTCATGCAGCTGTGGCACGGATGGTGGCGCATTGTTATCGACAGTTTTTTGCCGAGGATTTTTTAGCTTTGGTGCAAAAAGACGCTAAAACAAATCTTCAAGAGTTTTGCCAAAAGCACCAATATGCGCTGCCAGAGTATACCGTGGTTGAGCAGGCAGATGCGAAGACTCGTTTTGCTGTGAGTGTTTCTATAGAGCGCTTGCAGTTACAAGCGTATGCAGAGGCTGCATCGAAGCGTGAGGCGCAACAGCGTGCAGCTGGAAATATATTGGATCAATTACAAACAAAAGGATTATGGTCAAATGGACAATCATAAGAATAATGAAGTTAAACAATTTGGATACTGTGCAATTATCGGTCGGCCCAATGTTGGTAAGTCAACAATGTTTAATGCGTTGCTGGGTCATTCAGTGAGCATTGTGACGCGTAAAGCCCAGACAACACAGACAGAAATTATGGGTGTGGTCACTGACTTTCCCTATCAGTATGTGATGTTAGATACGCCAGGGGTACAGAGCCGGCTAAAGCGTCGTACTAAGCTAAATCGAGTGGCTGCGAAGAGCGTTTTTGAGGCGGATATTGCCTTATTTGTGGTTGCAGGCTCTCAGTGGAATGAGGATGATGAGGCTGCGTTGCAGGTCTTGAAAGATTTTGATGGTCCTGTGATTGGTTGTGTCAACAAGTTGGACAAGTTGTCCAGTGCGCCTGAAAGGATGGCCAAAGCGATTGATGCGCTTCAGTCTCGATATGCATTTGAAAAGATTTTGACGCTTTCAGCTTTAAGAAAATTACACATGGATTTATTGCATCAAGAAATTTGTGATGCAATGCCTTTCGGTGAGGCTCAGTTTCCTGTTGATATTGTAACGGAGCATGACGATGCTTTTTTAATACAGGAAATGGTGCGTGCAAAACTTTTAGAGTTTTTGCATGAAGAGATTCCGTATGATCTCTGTGTGTCGGTGGACTTAGAGAAGATTGTAAAAGATGTTCGCCATATTTATGTGACTATTTGGGTTAATTCGCCTACTCAAAAAGCTGTGGTGATTGGTAAAGGTGGGTCAAAAATCAAACAGATTGGCTCGCAGGCGCGTTTGATGATGGAAAAGCATTTTGATTATCCCATTTTCCTGAAAACTTGGGTCAAAGTAGGGGCGCCCTCTGAATAATTCTGAGCAATCATATTTTATGGTTGAGACCGGCTGACTCAAGTGTGGGATTTTTTTAGTGACTAAGTCCTAAGTATTCGAATAGCGATTGCTTAGGTGTTGAGAGTTTTTCTTGTAGTTTTGCTACGGCTTCTTGGCTATCGAGATAAAATGCAATTTGGTCTTGGTGATGCATGATCGTTGTTCGTTGTGTGTGTAATGTTTTTTGCTTGCGCCGCCAGTCAAGGACTAGGCTTTGGTCATTCAGTTGTAATATGTCGATGCTTTTTTTGTCAAGATGTTTCGGTATGCGGCAGCAGATGATTTCTCCAGTATCTTTGTGTAAGCTGTACTTTTTGGTGATGGTGTCACTATGAATGATGGCGTACACTTTTTCGACGATCATTTTTTGTGGTTCGATGCTGAAGATATCGTTTTCTTCGATAATTGGTGATATTTCAGGGCGGTAGACCAATGAGGTCACCGTTTCTACACGATGACGTTTTGCTTGGAGCGCGGCGACGAGATTGTCTTCGTCATCATGACTGAGGGCAAAAAAGGCATCGGTCTGGTCGATTTTTTCAGATACGAGTAGTTCCGCATCATTGATATCTCCTTCTAGAACAGTGGTATGGTTGTTTTTTTCTGCAAAGTTGGTTGCTTTGGTTATGTCTTTCTCAATCACTTTTAGGTGAATATTTGGTGATATTTTATCGACTAATGTTTGTGTGATGGCTGAGATGCCGGCAATCATAATCGACTGAACACTTTTTGGGGTTCTCAATGTTGCAATGATATGATTGAGGTCTTCTCTGGGGCAGGCAAGTAGAACATGGTCATGGGTTTCAAGTTGTTTTGTGTGGGCGATTTGTTCTTTATCTCGAATAATCGTAATTAATTTTCCAGGGTGTTTTTGACTGCGCAAGTTTTTTAGCCAGGCTTTGGCATTGGGTTTGTCATTCTGGTTAATTTGTATCCGTGCGAGGCATTGGGAATCTGTGATGCTAACCACTTCCTGATAGTCTGGGTGATTGATGAGATCAATGATGTTGTGGCTTATTAGCGCTGCTGGACTAATCCAAATTTGTTGTTGTATCTCACTATTTTTTGGCCCCATGATGCTTTGATGATGGCAATAAATTGACCCTTGAATAACCGTAATCATCAGCGGCACGTCGAAGGTATTCATACCGATCATCGATGCTAGAAGATCGATCTCAGGTATTTCGGTGGCTGTAATCATGATGTCTGCTTGATCGCACTCAGCAATATCATAGGTTTCAACATGCGTGTAGTCGCCAAATACCGTTTGGATATCTATGGTTTCTTCGATATGTTTAAGGCGTAGAGCGCTGTTGCCGATCAATGTGATATCGTGTGCTTCTTGAATCAATGATTTTGCAATTGCACATGCGGTTAAATTATCTCCGACAATAATGATTTTCATAAGCGGGCTGCTGTCTTGATTCTTGTGGTATATAGTGCAAAGTACGCTTGTTTGCAGAAATTTATACGATGTAAGTAATGAATTAAGAATTTAGCTTGTTAATTTCATGAATTTGTTGGAGTAACGATGGTTCAATCTCAAGATAATTTTTTTGTGTGGCATGATTTCCATTGATTATTAGCGTGAATGCTTTTGGTTTCGGCCCATAAGGATCCATATAGCCTGCAATCGCGGTTACGCTGCTAAGCGATCCAGTTTTTGCAAAAATAGGAAGATTAACATTTTCTAATCGTTTGCTTAACGTACTTTGCTCGCTATCCTGATTCGCGAAAAGTTGTACTAGTGGTTTTAACTTGGGGCTGCGGTAGATTGCGATGAGGCTGTTTTGTAGCTGTTGTGCGGTGATTCGATTGTTTCTCGATAAACCTGCACCGTCTGTGATGGTGCTGTTTTCGTCATAGAGTTGATACTTTTCTAATACCGTCTGGGCGTGTGCTTGGGCATCTTCCCATGTTGCTGTGGACTGTTGTCGTTGATAAGCAGATTCCTTAAAAATCTGGTTAGCAATATGATTATTGGATTTTTCCAACATATCGCGCAATAGATTAGACAATGGTGCGCTGGGTATTGTTGTACGCCACTTTGGTTTCTGTTGCGTGACGGGTTTACGCGTGATGATTGTGGTATCGCCAAGAATTTGGATATTGTTCTGATTTAAGGCATTTTGTAAACGGGACTTTAATAATTGATCAGGATGGTTGATGCTGCGTTTTAGGACCCAGTACGCTATTTCTTTTGACCAGCATCCTCGTAAAGTATCAGGTTGTTCAAAGGGGTATTGTTTTAGAAATACGCCGTAACCATAAGCAGGGTAATGTGAATGAGGGTGTTTTTGATCCTGACAGCTATCTTTTATGTGGATTGAGAGCTGCGTTGGCTGATACGACTCGGTTGCGTAATGGCTAATCTGATTATCTAAGTTAAGTAACGTTAGATAAAAACAGTTTTGATTGATCGAGATGTCAGATACCGGTGCTGCATAGCAATCGTTGAGTTCATCCCATACCGTGCCTGGTATTCTCTCGATCTCATCAAAATGATTTTTAAGAATCAATAGATTGCCATCAACCTGGCTAATATTACGTTTTTTGATTTCTGTTACCAATTTTGAAAGATCAAGATCTGTGAAACTTGGATTTGCGCCGAGTTCAAGATGAATGTCACCATGAAATATTTGGTTATTTTGGTGACCATATGCCCGTAACTCAGTCGTAAAAGGACGTTGATGATGCAGTGATTCCGTCGCGATGATACTGGTTAATATCTTCATGGTGCTGGCGGGTTGCAAATAGATCGTTTCGTTTTTCGCTATGAGCGTTTGCCCGCTTTTAAGATCGCTGACCATGATAGCCACAGTGGCTGATTTTTGTAACGGGGCGAGCAGCGCTTCGATTGTGCTTGATTCGGCAACTGAGGTTGGGGTTATGAGATAAATTAGTAATGTATGGCATATAACCTGCCATGTGTTGCGTAGTAGATCCTGCATGACTACCTATCCTTTTCTATATTCTTCGTACTATGCCATTTCTTGATTCGATTGGATAGGGGGCATTGCTTGTATCTGGATTACTCGCTTGGATACTCCGAGATGCTTTCCGGGAAGCCAGTCGTTATTCCTGGGATATCGATCTGTGTATAATCCCATTGCTTACTTTGTAGCTCACCGGCCATCCAAAATGCTGTTGCGTTTGAAAGTATTTCGGTTGAATTGGCTAATGAAAACTTTAGTCGTATGATGAAGTCGTCGATGTTATTGGCTGATGAGTAACCATAGTCACCAGGTATTGGATTGTGTCTCGTGCTTGTAATGTCTGGAATTGAGGTCAAGACTTTTTTCGCTATTTGGGTTCTTTGATGCGTTGTTGTCCATAGTTTGGTGGCATAGTAGTCGAGGTCTTCTTCACTGAGTTTATCACTTGTTACGCTTTTTTTGATTTCAGCATATGGAATGATAAGTAAATTGTCTTTTGGAAGGGTTTTTCCAGACACCATATTCAGGTAATAGCCAATCCAGTTACTTTCCAAGGATAGTCCTGAGGTATAGTTGGTCCCGGCAACAAAACGAAGAATAACTTTTGCTTTTGTCCAATCGATCTTGAGTGGTTCTATTTTTTGATACAAGTCGACCATTTCAGTGAGTGTTGTCAGCATGAACGTGCCGATCATCACATTATTGAATGGGATGGGATATTGATCGTTGCCTTTTAAAAACTGGTTATTGACTGTCTCTGCAGTTAGTTCCAGTTTTTCTGATAAGATTGCTTCGGTAAATGTCTCGCTCATATTAAGTGCGTAGGTATTCATGTTTTGGATTTTGCTGAGAAACGGCTGCCATGCACTGGCATTGACTTGCTTGAGCCATGGCATTTGGGTATCGCTATTTACTTTTTTAGCGGCTACGATGGCGGTGTACAGCCGCTGCATGAGCGGTTTCCAATCGCCGTTGTTATTTTTTATGGCTAGGAGATAGGAGATGGCTGGCCCGATGTGTGAAATTGCGGTGAGTTCGAAGAATCCTGTATCTTTTTCGGCTCTAACGGCTTGTTGAAGGATTTTGTTGCCAGCACTATCAAAAATCTATAGATCGGAATTGAGGGCTAGAATTAGGACGCCGGCTTGCTCAGATGCTTTATTGTTTAGATTGATTGTTTCGCTGAGTGCTTGTCCAATGCCTGGCGTATTTTTATTATCTGAATATGCTGTGAACAACGAGTATAGATCCATGAATGCTGGTCTGGGTAGATTGGATATTTGATCTGTTGATAATGGTAAAAACGTAGAGATCGCCATGATATGGCTATGGCAGATGAGCAACAGGCTCAGATAGCCTACCATATACCTCATGTGCGACTACCTTGTATTTTGCAATTAATTAATTGTGCCATAATGGTTGCCTGGTTGTCTAGATGGTTTGGTGTGCGGTGCTTTCTGTGCGCATGTTCTTGTGCAATTGGTGAATATTTGTTATTTTCTTAACTTAATACGTGATTAATTTTTTGGAGTGCATATGAGTTCATCTGATCCAAACGATATTGAAGAGGTTGATCAGGTCAAGCGGGCTTTCTTACAAAAGACATCTGTTTTTCTTGGTGCAGTCGGTGCTGCGGGCATTGCCGTTCCTCTAGTGAGTTATTTAAGTCCTAATAAGTCTACCCAGGAGGCTGGTAAGCCTATAAAGGTTGATATCAGTTCGATGCAGTTCGGTGAGCAGAAGACAGTTTTATGGCGCTCTAAGCCAGTTTGGATCATTAGACGATCTGAGGCAATGCTTGCTAGTCTTAATATGACGACTGGTTGGTTAAAAGACCCTGATTCTTCAGTTGGTCAACAGCCTGACTATGCCCAGAATCAAACGCGTTCGGTTCGTCCTGATATCTTGGTTTTATTGGGTATATGTACACATTTGGGCTGTTCGCCAACTTATCGGCCTGAACCCAAAAGTGTGGATGATAGCTGGGAGGGTGGTTTTTATTGTTCATGTCATGGTTCGAAGTTTGATCTTGCTGGACGTGTATTTAAAAATATGCCAGCGCCGATAAACTTAGAGGTGCCTCCTTATCATTTTCAGGATGGAAATACACTGGTCATAGGGGAGTAGTCGTGATGCTTATGCTGATTCTCAGCGTTGCTTTTGTCTTGTTTGTTCTACTGAATGTCCTACCTTTATTTAAGGGACTTGGTCGCTGGATTGATGCGCGATTACCTGTTTTCTCATTTCTTGTTGAGCATTTATCACACTATCCAGCACCAAAAAATCTCAACTTATGGTATGTGTTTGGTGCCCTTGCAATCGTAGCGTGTGCAATACAATTTGTTTCGGGGATTTGGTTAGTAATGTATTACACTCCGACAGCCGAGAAAGCTTTTTCTTCAGTGCAGTTGATTATGCGTGATGTGCCTTATGGGTGGTTGGTTCGCTATGTGCATTCTACTGGGGTGTCTTGTTGGTTTATTGTTATTTATTTTCACATATTTAGAGGTTTAATGTATGGGTCATATAAAGCACCAAGGGAACTGCTTTGGATCAGCGGCGTGACGTTGTTATTTTTGATGATGGCAGAAGCATACACTGGTTACGTTTTACCATGGGGGCAAATGTCTTTTTGGGCCAGTAAAGTGATCATTTCTTTGTTATCATCAATTCCGGTAGTTGGTAATGATTTAGTGGTTTGGCTGCAAGGGGATTATGAGGTTTCAGGTGTGACACTTCATCGATTTTTTGCTTTTCATGTTGTTGGGTTTTCTTTTTTAATATTGCTAATGATTCTCTTACATATCATTATGTTACATACGGTGGGCTCGAATAATCCTGATGGCGTAGATATAATGAAACATAAGGATCGTAAAGGGTGGCCGCTAGATGCTGTGCCCTATTATCCCTATTTTGTACTTAAATATATTCCGATTATCTTGGTATATTTGTTTGTTTTTTTTGCGATCGTTTTTTATGCCCCAACGTTTTATGGATTATTCTTAGAGGCGGAAAATTTTGAGCCTGCCAATCCTCTGGTTACGCCTGCGCACATTAAACCAGCATGGTATTTGTCACCTTATTACGCGATTTTGCGCTCGATTCCTGACAAAAGTCTTGGAGCGTTAGCGATGTTACTATCCATCGTTCTTTGGATGTTTTTGCCGTGGTTAGATTTGTCTCCCGTACGATCGATGCGTTATCGTGGTTGGATGAGTCGATGTGCCTTGGCAACTGTTGTGAGTGCCTTTATTTTGCTAGGTTATCTTGGGCTGCAAACTGCTACGGGCTGGTACTTGCTCTTGAGTCGTGTTGCTACCTTTTTGTATTTTTCTTTTTTCGTGCTGTTTCCTTTAATCACGTATTATGATCGTGATTTGCAAGTTCCAGAGCGGATACCGGGAGTTTGATTTGATAATCATACTATTATTATTAAGTCCATTAATATGCTTTTCAGTAGGGGATAGCGTTGTCGAATTGGACTCGATAAATATTGATTTGATGAACGAGCAGCGTATTCTTCAGGGCGGGAAAAATTTTCAACAGTCGTGTATGTCTTGTCATAGTTTGAATAGTTTTGTGAATGACCGAGTTGCTAAATCGCTTGATATGACCTCAGAAAAAATGCCAGTTTGGCCTGATGATTCTTGGAACGGGCACCCTCCGCCTGATTTGAGCTTGATTGCACTTTCTATGTCTCCGGAGTGGTTATATACCTATTTAAGGACTTATTATGTTGATGCTGACCGCCCAACAGGCTACAATAACCTTGTTTTCCCGAATACTAATATGCCAAATCCATTTATTGATCTCCAAGGTAAGCAAGTTTTGATAGATCCTAATTTTTCTCCTAGTAAGCATCTTGGAGACCATGCTTTGTGGTACAGGGTCATCAAACTAAAAGAGGGTGGATCGTTGTCAGCTGAAGCGTTTGATGATTATGTTGGCGATATTGTTCATTTCTTAACGTATGTTAGCGATCCTAGTGTGCATGAACGACGCTCAATGGGTGTGTGGGTCCTGGGCTACCTGGGTTTGTTCATTGTCATTACTTATGCCTACTTCCGTCTCGTAGGTAAGGTTTTCTTCAAACCGTTGAAACACTGACAGGGTAGTATTAATGTCTGAACAAAGTAAATCGCAAGCCTATTCATCTCTTAATGACCGGCGTGCGATTGCTAAGATGTCGACAGCGGCGCTACTGAATAATTTGCATGTGATGCAAAAAAAGAGCCCCAATGCACAAACCATTGCCATGGTAAAAGCAAATGGTTATGGGCATGGTATACGATCGATATCGCAGCGACTTGACGGTCGTGTCTTTGCCTTAGGTGTGGCTTCGATTGATGAGGCGATTGCCTTAAGGGCGCATGGTATCAAATCGAAAATTATTTTAATGGAAGGTGTGATCTGTCAACAAGATTTTGCTATTGTCGACGAGTTGGCGCTTGATCTTGTGATCCATGATGCGGAGCATTTGCTTTGGATGGCTGAGTATAAGCCGATTTTGAATGATGTCTGGATCAAAGTTGATATTGGTATGGGTCGATTGGGCTATTTTGTTGATGCGTTGCCCTCGGTTTTTGAACGCTTAAAACAAATGCGTGCTTCAATTCGGGGCACAATCCGCTTAATGGGACACTTATCGAGTGCTGATCAACCAAAAAAAGCAGAGAATTTACAACAAGTAGAGCTCTTTTCTGATATTGTTAAGCATTACCGATTGCCGGC
The DNA here is from genome assembly GCA_002320385.1 of Proteobacteria bacterium UBA1673. Classification (GTDB taxonomy): domain Bacteria; phylum Pseudomonadota; class Gammaproteobacteria; order Comchoanobacterales; family Comchoanobacteraceae; genus UBA7916. Next base: position 2,785 of record DCKN01000068.1, on the reverse strand, counting down.
AAGTTTGTGTAATTCTGCAGCGGTGATTAATATGCCCGAGCATCATTATGATTTTGTTCGCCCTGGATTTTCCTTGTACGGTGAAAGTCCAGTGAAGACTGTCTCAGCTGAGGAACTTGGCTTGCGTCCTGTGATGACAGTATGTAGTCGTATTATTGCGATCAAGGAATATCCAGCTGGTCATGGTATTGGCTATGGCCATGATTATCATTGTGCCAAACCAATGCGAATTGGTGTTGTCTCGTTTGGTTATGGCGATGGCTACCCTCGTTCGGTTCGCTCTGGTGCTCCGGTATTGGTTGATGGTGTTATGTGTCCTTTAGTTGGCCGCATCAGCATGGATATGATGACAGTCGACTTAAGTGGGCACGATACAGTGCGTGTTGGTTCTAATGTTGTGCTTTGGGGAGAAGGTTTGCCAATATCAATTCTTGAAAGGCATTCAGGTATCAGTCGTTACGAACTCTTTACTAGTGTTCAGAATCGTGTAAAATTTATATGGAATGATTAGGTCTATGTACATGTCTAGAGATGGTGCCATCGCACTTTATGATAGTGGTCGGGGAGTCGAGTCTGTGCTGTCCGCATGCAGAAGTGTGCTGCCCAATGAAAAATGGCTTATACTTCAAGATAAGTTGAACCAACCATATGGCACAAAATGTGACCAGACAATTATCAACGCTGGGTTTTCCTGTTTTTCTCATTTGATGAAGCAAAAAATTAAGGCAGTCGTAGTGGCTTGTCATACAAGCTCTGCGATTGCTTTACCGAACTTACGTAAGCACTTTGCGTTACCTATTGTGGGGATGTTACGTCCGACTGCGCGTTTGTTGGCGGATCAATATACCCATGATCGGATTGTTTGGTTGGCGACGCCTGCAAGCATCCATGCTGATCGTTTGGAGCCACTGGCAAGGCAGTTGGGTTTTTCTGGTGAATTTCATCCGATTGTGTGTTCAGAGTGGGCTGCGTGCATAGAGCGTGGGCGGGTGCGAGACCATAAACGGCTGGTAAAATCGTTTATTGACAATCATCGATCATTATTGGCGCACGATCGTGTAAAAATTCTCTATGGTTGCACACACTATCCTCTTCTAGATACAACCATGCGTAGCATGCTTGTCGACATTGAAACCATCAATCCAGCACAAGCTGTTGCTATTGAGTTACACGATGCACTGCTACAACGGCACATGTTAAGCTCAGAGATCCAACCTAGTGTCAGTTTTTTAAGGAATATTGGCTTTCCAATGCGACCTCGATTGGTGACAACTTTGGGTTAGCTGCCTAGAACTTTTTGCATAAGGTCATCTATTATTTGCTTTGTTGAGATCATGCAAATTGCGTTTTTAGGTTTTGTGCATGCTTACTTGCATGTCACGATCAATTTGCTTATTTCTTGTAAAATCCAATGATTTTTTGTATTATTCAGTGACTCATAACCATGATGGAAGGAAAACTATTGCCATATACGATTGTGACACGTGCAAGCCAATTGGCAAAGCGGCAGACAGCGTTATTTGTTGAAGCTTTCGCTGAGTGTTTTCCTGGTGATATGCTACTTGTGCAACCAGTTCAGACGCGAGGTGACCATACCACGGGGCCAATTTATAATTTGAAAAAAGCTTTTGTTGGTGAGCTTGAACGTGCTTTGCTTGATGGATCAGCACAAGTTGCAGTGCATTCACTCAAAGATATGTCTGTTTATTATCAGGAAGGACTTCGTATTGCGGCGGTTTTACCTAGAGCTAGGGCGGAGGATGTCATGGTTAGTCACAGCTATACTCGAATTAGCGATTTGCCTAGTGGGGCAAAAGTAGGCACTTGTAGTGCTCGTAGAGCAGCACAAATACGTCAAATCAATCCATCTATTCGTATTGCTTTATGTCGAGGAAATGTCCATACTAGACTGGAAAAATTAAAGCAGGGTCAATATGATGCGCTGGTATTAGCTGGTGCAGGGTTGGATCGGCTTTCAATTCGACATTGTCCTGATCTGAATATCGTGGCATTAAGTTTAGACGACTTCGTTCCGGCAGGTGGGCAAGGGGCTATTGCTGTGCAAGCCCGTAGTGATCAATCAGATTTATTGCTCAAACTTGCGCGTGTGAATCATCTACCGACATACCGTGCGGTGATGCTTGAAAGAGATATAATTAAGCGATTTGGGGGTAATTGTAGTACACCACTGGGTGTCTATGTTCAACCAAAAGATCATGGATTTTCTGTATCGGTCTTTTTGGGCGATGTATTTGGTCATCAAGCAATAAAAAAGACCGATTTTTGGCCTTATCAATCTGAGGGTTATTCTGGTAAGGTCAATGATCTGGTAGACTCAATTTGTCGGGAAGGTGGCCAAGAAGTTTTGGATGGCTATCAAAAAGATTTAGGAAAGTTTTTTGATGATTAAGCGTGTGATTCGATTTTCAATTGCCGGGGTTGGGTGTGTGCTCAACCTCGTGGTACTGAGCTCTTTTGTTTTTGTGTTGTATTTTCTTTTGTTGATAACTGGTTGGCTGTCACGTCAATGGTCCAATGCTTTGTTGTCAATGATTGATATGATCGTTTACCGGCACTCCATGCATTTACGTATGATACTGGAAACGATTTGCCGAGTTCAATTCACCGGTTTCGGGGTGGATCAACTATCCCAGGATCAGCCGTTTATTATGGTTATTAATCATCGCTCTCATGTTGATATTATGATTATTTTCGCATTTTTTTATGATCGCATTCCTAATGTGAAATTTTTTCTAAAGCGATCACTGATGTACGTCCCTTTTTT
>DCKN01000055.1 GCA_002320385.1 Proteobacteria bacterium UBA1673 | reverse complement strand
AGGTGGTGGTACTTTTGATGTTTCCGTTTTAGAGGTCGGAGATGGCGTTTTTGAAGTTTTATCAACTTCTGGTGATACTCATTTGGGAGGAGATGATTTTGACAGGTGTATTGTTGATCATCTTGCAAGCGTTTTTAAAACAAATGAAGGAATAGATCTAAGACAGGATAAACAAGCCTTACAACGTCTTACTGAAGCTGCTGAAAAAGCAAAAATCGAACTTTCATCAAATCAACAAACAGATATCAACCTACCGTACATCACTGCTGATGCCACTGGACCCAAACACTTAAATATCAAAGTGACTCGGGCAAAGTTTGAATCGTTGGTAGAAGATCTAGTCAAGCGAAGTATCGAGCCATGCAAAACAGCCATTAAAGATGCCAAACTGAGCACAAAAGATATCAGTGAAGTCATCCTCGTTGGTGGTCAAACACGTATGCCATTGGTCCAAGAAGAAGTTAAGAAGTTTTTTGGGAAAGAATCAAAGAAAGACGTAAACCCAGATGAAGCCGTGTCCATTGGTGCTGCAATCCAGGCTGGTGTATTATCAGGTGAAGTAAAAGATATTCTTTTACTCGACGTCACGCCACTATCACTCGGGATCGAAACCATGGGCGGCGTGATGACAACATTGATCAAAAAAAATACAACCATCCCTACGAAAGCCAATCAAGTGTTCTCTACAGCTGCAGACAACCAAACAGCGGTAACTGTTCACGTCATTCAAGGGGAGCGTAGTGTTGCTGCTCAAAATAAATCGCTTGGAGAATTCAACCTTGCTGACATTCCACCTGCACCTAGAGGTATGCCTCAAATCGAAGTGACTTTTGATATCGATGCCAACGGTATTTTAAATGTGTCTGCAAAAGACAAAGCCACAGGTAAAGAGCAGTCAATCGTCATCAAAGCCAAAGGTGGATTAAGCGATGAAGAAGTTGAGAAGATGATTCAAGATGCTGAGAAAAATGCTGAAGCCGACAAAGAATTCCACGATTTGATTACTTTATGCAACGAAGCTGAACATCTTGTACACAGTACACGTAAAGCAGTAAAAGAGGCTGGTGATAAGCTTACGACAGAGGAAAGCAATGGTCTTGAAGAAACCTGCAAAGAACTTGAAGAAGCGGTCAAAGAAAAGTCCAAAGAAAAAGTCAAAGATGGAAAAGAAAAGCTCGAACAAGCGACTGCACAATTAGCACAAAAGCTCTATGCAACGCCTGGCGCTGACGCTGGTCAAAATGCTGAAGCTACTGAAAGTGCAGGAACAAACAACGACGATAACGTTGTCGATGCTGATTTCAAAGAAGTTGACGAAGACAAATAACCTCAAATAAAGGACTACTCACAATGAGTAAAGAAGATTACTACCAAACCCTTGGCGTTTCACGCTCAGCAAGCGATAGCGAAATCAAGAAAGCGTTTCGCAAACTAGCAATGAAACACCACCCCGATCGCAACCCTAATGATAAGGCAGCAGAAAAAAAGTTCAAAGCCATCAATGAAGCCTATGGTATTTTGAGCGACCCAGAGAAAAAAGCTGCCTACGATCAGTTTGGTCATGCTGGCGTTGAAGGCGCTGCTGGTGGCGGCCCCGGTGGTGGGTTTGGTGGTTTCGACTTCTCTGGTGATATATTTGGAAAAATATTTGAAGACTTCGTTGGCGGCGGTGGCGGAAACCCATTCCAACAGCAACAGCAACAACGTGGGCATGATTTAAGCTATAGCATGAAGATCACCCTCGAAGAAGCCATCAAAGGCTGTAGTAAAGAAATTCAGTTCCGAGCATTAACAACATGCCCAGACTGTGACGGACTCGGCGCTAAAGACCCTAAAGACGTTGTCACATGCCATCAATGTAATGGTAATGGCCAAGTGCGTATCCAACAAGGATTCATCAGCATTCAACAAACCTGTCCTGTGTGCCAAGGCCGTGGAAAAATTGTAAAAAATCCATGCGGAACATGTCATGGCAATAAGCGCGTTGAAAAAATGCGGAAATTATCAGTCAATATTCCTGCAGGCATAGACGGCGGTAACCGTATTCGCCTCAGCGGAGAAGGCGAAGCCGGTGCTAATGGTCCAGCCGGTGATCTATACGTAGAGGTAAGTATCCAACCACACGCCATCTTCACACGCGAGGGCAACAATCTCTATTGCGAAGCCCCGATACAATTTGTTGAAGCAGCACTGGGCTCAGAAATCACTGTGCCAACAATCGACGGCAAAGTAAGTTTGAAAATACCTGCAGAAACGCAGACCGGTTCTACATTTCGTATACGCGGAAAAGGTGTAAAAGGTCTTCGTAGTAGTATCCCTGGTGATCTGATCTGTAAAGTTAATATCGAAACCCCTGTGAAGCTTGACGAAGCGCAGCAAACACTACTTCGAAAGTTCTCAGAATCCATCGCAAAAAACGCTGACAGACACCGTCCGAAATCTACGACATGGTTCGAGAAAGTCAAAAGTTTTTTCCAAAAACTAGGGACTTAGCTAGTACAAGCTCAAAGTGACAAATGATTATCATCACCGCGCCTACAATGAACTTTCATTCATCGCGCATTAAGCACGCTTATAGCCGCTAAGTTTTTTCTTCTCAGCGATCAATGTATCCAGAAGCGGACTGATCAACCACTGCTTAGGCGCCTCAGACTTATAATCTTGTAACTGACTACGAATCGTATCCAACCCAACCTGATCTGCATAAAACATTGGACCACCACGGTAAATAGGAAAACCATAGCCATGGACATAAATCACATCGATATCGCTAGCCCTTTGCGCAATGCCCTCATCAAGAATATGTAACCCTTCACAAATCAAAGCACATAGAAGTCGTTGCACGATTGCCGCATCGTCTATTTTCATCGGTCTGATATTTTGTTTTTCTGCAGACTGATCGATCAATATCTGGGCCTTTTCAGATGGATGAGGTCGATTACTACCCTCTTTATAATCATAAAATCCCGATCGTGACTTTTGACCCAGCCGGCCAGATGCTACAAAATCATGAACCAATGTCTGTTGACCTGGGGTTGAATATACCCAAATATCCAGTCCTGCCATATCTGCCATCTCACACGGCCCCATCGGAAACCCAAAAGTTTTTATTGCATGGTCAATTTGCTTTGGCGAACATCCTCGAAGCAGAAGCCATTCCAACTGCTCAAAATATTTAAAAATCATTCGATTCCCAACAAAACCAGGACAAACCCCAACAACAACGGGAACTTTCTTGAGCTGCTTGGCCACCTGAAGCCCTGTTGCTAACGTCGCAGAGCTAGTCGATTTTCCTCGCACAACTTCAAGCAAACGCATCACGTTTGCGGGACTAAAAAAATGCAATCCAAGCACACGATCTGGACGCCCAGTCACAGCAGCAATTTGATTTAGGTCAAGACCAGAGGTGTTCGATGCAAGAATCGTTTTCTCGCCACATATAGCATCGAGTTTCTGCATAATTTCAAGCTTCAAATCAAGTTTTTCAAATACTGCTTCAATCACAAGATCACAAACTGATAAATCTTCAATCTGTACAGTGACTTTAAACCGAGATAATCGATCCTGAGCCTCAGTATCTTTCATTTTATTCTGGCTAACTGATTTTTCATATTGCTTTTGCATAAGCTTTATACAAGCATCTGCACGATCTTGACTGACCTCCAAACAAGTCACTGTAAAACCACGATTAATAAAAGCCATAGCGATCCCTGAGCCCATAAGTCCTCCACCAACAATACCAACATGTTGGACAGTGCGCGCATCCTCTTTACGAACATCTGGGATATGAGCAGCGAGGCGCTCTGAAAAAAAAGCATAACGCATACCAGCAGAATCATTACCTGTAATCAACGCAATAAACTGTTCTGTTTCAAATGACAACGCTTGATCAAGCGGCAATGTAGCACAAGCCTCAAGACAATTTAATAAACGTTCAGGTGCTTTAAAGCCATGATACCGATCCAAAAACAACGCACGTTTCTGCTCAAAATAGTCGGGAGAAGGTATTGATGGTCGATCACGATGCAATGGCATCACCAAGGGCTTAGCTTCTTTTATGACCTTGTTGGCCAAAGCAATACACGTGGCTTCCAAGTCATCCTCCGCAACGACATCAACCAATCCCAATGTTAATGCATCGGCCGCAGAAACCGGTTTCGAAGTCACAATCATATCCAGAGATTTCTCTATTCCCACAAGCCTAGGCAAACTTATTGTGCCAGTACCCCCAGGAATCAAGCCTAATTTAACCTCAGGTAGACCCAAGCGTGCATCCTGATGCGCTACTCGGTAATGTCCTATCATTGCAAATTCGAGACCACCGCCCAAAGCATACTTCCTAATGCCAGAAATAACCGGCTTGTTAAGGTCTTTGATCGCGTGATAAAAATCAAGAAAAAACTTACCCTGCATAGGTCCTGAAAATTCTTTTATATCTGCACCCGCACTAAAGGGTAAATCCGGCGTGGTTGTAAAAACAACAGCCTTAACAGCATGATCATCCTTGAAAGCGGTCAATAGTGTAAAGATATCATCACGAATTGATCTCGATAAGGCATTAACGGGAGGATGGTCTAAATAAACAACCGCAATACCACCCATATTTTTAACCTGACATTGACGCACTTTTTGCAACATAAATCTACCATAATTAAAGATTATCACTGCTATAGCACAGTCATGAACTGATCGCTGATTTTTTTCATAAAACATATTATAAAGTTGAGCATTAATCAGAGTTTCTATTGCAACAAATGGACTCATGCACCCTAATCATCTCAATCAAATCACAAACTGAAATGCAACAGAACAATCAAAATATGCCAACATTGGATCGGCGGCAACTAAACGTCATAGTTGTAATATTTGCACACCTTTGTTAATCTTAATCATCAAAAATCGTAACCATCATGACAGAAAAACCATATGTCATCATATTTGATTGGGATGATACGCTACTCGATGCCGGGATGGCTCTTGTACAAAGCAAAATCAATGCCATTAAGGAAACTCTTGAAGACCAAACAACCTACCCCTTCTGCAAAGAATGGCGATGTCCCACGATGCGTGAATTACGCAAACACGCAGGCCACCGTTTCAAAGAAAAAGTCATACATGCGGTAATGCCTCAACTTGATGCGGACAATACCGATCACCAAGCATGGATTAATGATGCGTTTGATCGCTTTAAAAAGTACTATCGCCAAACAGAAAAACACTTATTCCCCGGCGTCACAGCCATGCTAAATCAATTACAGAAAAATTGTGATTTATGCATCGCAACCAATAAATCACGTGATCTTTTTACCGAGGAGCTTCACGAGACCAGACTCGAAGCATTTTTCACACATATCGTATGCGGTGACGATCTTACGTTAGAAGGCAAATTTAAACCACACCCTCGCATGCTCAATATGATCCAAAGCTACTACCCTAACGACACGCGTTTTGTCATGGTTGGCGATAGAGATTTTGATATAATCGCAGCCCGATCAAGCAATCAAGCAAGACATACAAAAACCATTGGCATCTCTCAAACTCAAGAGCTCGATGATGCAAATTGTCAACTTAAGAGCAGTGCAGAAATTTCTATGGCACTGATAGAAAAGTTATTTGTAGAAAAAGCTCATTAGAATTTACTGCTATTTCAAAAATAGCAAAGTACTGGCTTGATCATAACCACACTATTTAAGTACAACAAGTATCGATATCGCTGTGAAAGATTTGTGATCACAGCACCACGCCATATGTGCCAACTGATAACACGTAACACAAATGACTAAAAATTCGATATACAAGACCATCTAATTATAAAAACGGTATATTTCACTCAGTCATTTGAGGATAGTATGGTATTTTCATGTTCAAATAGTCCATGCACATTTCATCTACCTATTTGTTTTTTCTGAAAGCAACCCAGAAGCATAAAATCTATCTATGGGCGTTTTTCGCCATCTGCCTCATATGGGCCATTGAGATGTCGTTACAACCACTGATTCTAAAAAAAATGATTGAAGCAATAAGTCTTTCACATACAGACGTTAGTCAATCCG
>DCKN01000110.1 GCA_002320385.1 Proteobacteria bacterium UBA1673 | reverse complement strand
CGATATGGTAAGTGCCTGCGCTTTGGGTATGGATCCATACATTCTCCAGGGTTGATCGATGCTAGGAGTTACATCGAGTGTTTCAGATTGTGGCGGGGGGGGATGATCGGCTATGACTGGGATGTGGTTAGGTAGGAGTGGTGATGGTAAGCGTTCTTGCATTTGTGCATCGTGCTTGGGGAAAAGATAAGTTATCTTTTGACAGGACTGTTGTAACTGGCTGTGAATTTGTCCCCAAAATGATGATTGATTAACATGTTTCTGGTCGGTAATGATGTTCGCCGGCCAGTTTCCAGCATGGTTTGACACAAAAATAAGTTCATCGAATGGCATATCAATCGCGTGAGACCAACTCATCATGACAAACCTGGCTTGGCTGGCCGGTATGGTATTCAAATAGGTATTTTTTTGAATGAGTAACGTATATTCAACCCATGTTTCATAGTCGAGTGTTTCATCAGAATCAGACATTCGGTGGCACCGATATATGCAATCAAGCCATAGTTGTAGAAGCGTTTGTTCTTGTGTGTCGAGCGGTTTGTAATAAGTGAGACAAATATCAAGCATATCCGCGACCCAATTTTTCCATGTGACAAAATCACTGCTATCTGCTGGACTGCATTGTATGAATTCGGTTATTCTTTGCCAAATCTCATGTTGGTCAGATGTTTCTTTCGATTCAATATGCTCGCTCATCTTGTGCAAAGTTTGATATGGGATGTGCTGAATTGATGAAAGATATGCTTGATACGCCCCCTGTTGACTGTGTGGTTGGAATAATGGTTGATTCAATAGCTGAATCAGTTTTTGTGTGTTCGGCTGCGTGAAGAATTGCAGCGCTGTGTTGAGTGTTTGTATGAATGGATGTTTGGCGATGGGGTCAGGGATAAGCGTAGCTATCTGCTCTTCTATGTGCTGAATATTCAGCGTGTGTTTTACGTAATCAATGGTGGTGTCAATAACTGTTTGTTGGTCGCTGTGTCTTGGAAGAATGATGCCTGTTCTGGTTTGTGATTTGATATTTAATTTATCCTTGATGGTCTGGGCAAGAAAATGAATTTGTTGGTTCTCATTGTCAAACTTTACGATGGTTTCATTGCTTGAATTTTCGATCTTGTCTAACAAAAATAATGATTGATTGGGGATGTGGTCAATAATATTTTTCAAGCTTACCGTTAAAAGATTGAATCCCAAAAAAGTTACCGTATCTGAGAAGTCTTCGAGCCACTCGGGCAATGTTTTCTCAAGTGTTGCATGGTCAATCCATTGGTGCTCAGATAGATAGTTTTGATAGTCTTGAAGACAATAGTGATACGCTTGGTCTTGAGCGGCATGATTGTTGTGATTAAATTGACATTCGTGTTGATGGTGGTGGTGGTACTGCTCTGCTCGCTGCCAACTGAGGCTAGTCGCGTGATCAGTGATATGTTGTGTTATGATTTTGTGCCAAATGATGATTTGTTGGTTGTGGGGTAATATTTTATTGATGGTCGATTGTTGGTTAATATAATGGTTCTCCAGCCATTGGTTTAGGCTCAATACGTTGGGAACTAACTTACTTGAGTCTGTTTTTGAGGATTGAATTAGCCAGTCGGTGTACAATTGTGTTTGTTGGATATTGGCGCAGACGATGGTGTGGTTATGACTAAGTTGCTCAAAGCGAATTAGGGTCGCTTTTTGTTTTAGATAGTGTGTTAATGTCATTGGGTCTGTCATTATGTCATTGTAAACTAGATCGTGGGACAAATAAATGTGTCTCGCTTAAGCTGCCATTATGCTTTGGTACAGACTGGTGATTGATCTACAAAGCCATATCTTCTCGACGATTGGTATTTAATCGATGCAGGCTTTTAGATTGTTGCCCATTTTTCAATTGACGTAAGTTCGTTGTTTTCTGTGAATGTTTAGCGATGGATATTTCCCTATGGTCATGATATAATGTGTAAAAATTATACTTTTAATGGGCTTTATGTTTGAAGTTGAAGATTTTGCAAAATCGTTGGCTGTTGTTAGTAAAATTATTGAATCTGCCATAGATTATGAAGTTTACGATAAGATGTTGCGTCGTATTCCTGCTGAGTATTTGTTGGCCTATTATCGACAGCGAACCGATACGCACGCAATGCCGTTTCTGATCTTACCAAGAATAAAAACAGCCAATCGATTGTATTTTCATCGGCTATTGTCGCACCTTATTGGTGATGGTATGAAGAACTATGACCAAGTGTGTCGCCAAATTAATTCGACTGTGTCCGACGATTACAATAACACGCTAATGCATGATTTTTTGATTAATGAGGACTGGATAACATTTGATCACTTAGTCGATAGCTGCCATAGACATAACATTCATCTTAGTTGTGTTTTATCTGAGGATGCTCATGGCCGAACCCCATTAGATATAGTACTATTGATGGATGTCGCACCGCTTTCCGTTATTGAGACGTTGATTAAACTAAACCTTGAGGCACTCAATCGGCATTCTAAGTTGCATCTGTCCACTGATTTGGACAACGCGGCTCATAGTTGTGATCAAGAGGGTTATTCGCGTCTTGTTGACTCATTGATTATCGCTTACCAAAATCGACGATTTAATATCATTGATCGGTTAAAAACTTCTTTTCCGGATTTGTATGCTTTGTTGGTACAATCAATTGAGTCTAGGCAAATTGCTGTACTCAATGATCATGAGTACGAAAGACAACTTAACACTGTTTGTGTTTATCCTTATCGGAGTGTCTCTGCGAGTGGTAATGTATTGCGGTTACCTGTTTATAATTCAAGTCGGGAAAAGATCAACGAATTTTTTGTCTATAAACAGGCAAATGTGTTGTTTTTTGTTTATCTTTCACGTAAGCAGAGTTTGTCAGTACCCTGTGAAGATCATTTTGTGACGTTATCTAAAGAAAAATTGCCCTGGGATCTATCCATAGCAAGGATTGGTATGGATGCGTTACTGTTTTCACAGTCTAATATTGCTCGGTTATTGCTGTGTCTTACGAAGATTCTTCCTTTTGTTCAAAAGGATGCGGAAGCAGACGTATTGGCGTTGATCGATAGTGTTCACGAATATGTAAAGTCTTGGCCAACTGATTTATACCGGTCGTTAATCTCTCAGGTAGATTATTATTGTGATTCATTCTCATTGCCTGATCATACGCTCATCGATCATTTTAAATCTCGATCAACGGTATATCAATTTGTATCATTAGCGCATCATTCAATTTTTTCAGAAAACCGTCGTGATTTTAAAATGGGCACACCAGTTACAATTTTTGGTCTAGAGCATGAGCACTGTAAGCAATATAACGGACAGAAAGGTACCATTATTTCCTCTGTTTTAGATAGTGGTCGTGTGGGCGTGAGGCTAGAAAATGGTCATAAAATCCGGCCTAAGATCACTTGCTGTGCCCCATTGATTCAGTGTGATCTTTAAACGCTTATTTCACCATCTAGTCATTGTTGTCAATGTCATGTTTTAATCTGCGAATCCCAATGTTTTTGTGTTGTTGCGTTGTTTATGTCTCTGATCCGCCTGGTGTTGCTTGTATCCGTGAAATAAGTTTTAACAATGCTTAGGGCTATTATTCTTGCACAAAAGGTGTGAATAGTCTGATACTACTCGGTTATGGTATGAATTGCTTGTGGTTTAGGAAACTGTACTTCAACGCAAAGACCTTTTCCAGATTCAGGGGTGCTCAGCTCTATGCTGCCGTTGTGTAGTTTTACAATTTGGCTAACAATATTGAGTCCAAGCCCAGTTCCTGATTGTTGCGTGCCAATCACTCTGAAAAATCGTTCGAATACACGCGTTCTTAATTCTTTTGGTATGCCTGGTCCCTGGTCAGTGACACTCAGGACATAGCTATTGTTGATTTCACTTAGTGTGACGCTGATAGCTTTCTCCTCATCACTATAGCGTATTGCGTTATCGAGGAGATTGCTGACAAGTGTTTGTAGTGCGATCTCGTGCCCAAAAATCATTCCATCATCTTTTAGTGTGTTGTCGAGTGATAGCTTAATATTTTTTTTGAGTGCTGATGGGGCAAGTTCTGCGATGACCATGGTGACGATAGGGCCAATTTTAATCATTGCATGCTCGCGCATGTGCGCATCGGGCATCGTTCTACTTAGCATGAGTAGTTGGTCAATTGTGTGGCTGGCACGATCGACGCTGATGATGATTTTCTTTAGATAGGCGTGTATGTCTTCAGTGCTTTGCATATTTTGAGCAACTTGGACATGCGTTTTCAATGCTGCAAGCGGTGTTTTAAGCTCATGTGCTGCGTCTGCTGCGAATCGGCTTTCACGCATGAAATTTGCGTGTAGTCTTTCAAATAACGAGTTGATTTCTGCGATCAATGGTTTAATTTCGATGGGAATATTTTGTGTCGCAATTGGGTTGAGATTGTTGTGTTCGCGCTGCTTAATTTCTTCGCTGGTCTCTTGAATGCTTACAAGACTTCTACTGATAATGATCCATAAGAAAAACCCAAGTGGAGGGATGGTCATGAGGATGATCATTATGGCTTTGGTGTTTGCTGTCTCTTCAATGTAGAGCCTCGCATGATGCGGGTGGAAGACTAGGATTGTACGTTTGTTTGATGTTGATAATCTAAATGTTCTCCACTTTTCACCATTGATCATGACTGAGCTGAATCCTTGTTGTACATGAACCTTTGTTGATGGTGCATTGAATGATTTAGCAATCAGATGGCCTCTCGCGTTATAGACTTTGAATTCAAGATTATCGACAGAGCGATGCAATTCGTCGAGATAAGGTAAGTCATCATAAGATATTGAGCGTATCGCGGCGCTATAGCGTTTTGCTTGCGCGTTCATATTACTTTGATGTGCTTGCTTTGTGTCTTCTCTGAGAAAGGTGTCAATACTCTGTGCCATGATGACCATCTGTGCGTCCAAATGTGGGCGCACGGATTTGTAGCCAAAGTATAGGTTGCTTAATATCGCAAGATTTGTGGCAAATAGTACGCCAATGAGGAGGTTTACAACTAAAAACTGCCTTATTGAGCGCATTTATTCACTTTCTGCAATATAGCCTACGCCTCTGATTGTTTTTATAGAGATGGCGTTTGCAATTTTTTTACGGATATGATGGATGTGCACTTCGATTGCGTTGCTGTCGACATCATCGCCCCAGCCGTAGAGTGCTTGGGATAGCATTTCTCGAGTAACCACTTTACCAGTTTGCTCAATTAGCTTGCTTAACAACGTGAACTCTCTTCTCGAGAACTCAACCTGTTTGTCATTGATGAAGACTTTGTGTGCGGCTTGATCAATGCTAACATTGCCAAGTACGAGCTTTGATGTGGTGTGTCCACTGTCTCCACGTCGAGTTATGCTACGAAGACGGGCGCACAGCTCAGAAAGATCAAACGGTTTGGTTAAATAATCGTCGGCACCTTGGTCTAGCCCGGTCACTTTATCTTGAATATTGTTTCTTGCTGTTAAGATTAGCACAGGAACTGTAATCCCTTTAGAGCGCATTGACTTTAGAACATCTAATCCTGACTTTTTCGGGAGGCCAAGGTCAAGGATAACCACATCAAATGTATCGGTCTGGTTGTTGGTGAGGGTGCTAAGTGCTCGCTCTCCATCTGTAAGCCAGTCAACAGAGTACATATGTGTTTTGAGTCCTGATACAATTGCATCGCCGAGTAATTGATCGTCTTCAACTAATAAAACGCGCATGGGCTTTTCCTTTTATTATTGATAATTATGAATTATATATTAATTCTTGTGAAAATCAAGTATTGTTTCTGAAATAAATCATTTATTTAATATGATAGAGCTTTCGTTACGATCTAAGCATATTGATTGGTTGAATTGTTTTGATACATGATTTAATGTGGCAGTAACGGGGGGATTTTTGTGTGGTAAAGAAAAACGACGCTGATCGACTATTAGCATTGATAGATG
>DCKN01000092.1:1067-6502 GCA_002320385.1 Proteobacteria bacterium UBA1673 | reverse complement strand
TTACTCACCCGTCCGCCACTCGCCATCATTCTAACCGAAGTTAGAACATGCTGCCGTTCGACTTGCATGTGTTAAGCATGCCGCCAGCGTTCAATCTGAGCCAGGATCAAACTCTTATATTTGAATTTGTCTGTGACATTAACAGTTGTCACATAACTGTGATAATGACCGAAGTCACTATTTATCTGGCTATCAGAAATCACTAAAGCGCCCACACAAATTGTATTAATTCACTTTGTTAAAGAACATCCAGCTGTTTGGGCGTTTTCGTAAACACATCAAACACGCTAGGATTGCCATTATACCTGCAGCGAGATTAAAGTCAACACACAAATCAACAAAATCAATAAAAAAATAACCTTATCTTGGAAAGCCAGAAATTGAGCCATGCAAACCCTCAGCAAAAATCATTTTTTAATGAGCATATTCAACAACTACACCCTTAAAACACCGATGGGCATCAAAAATCTTTTATTAAGAGGAAACACCATTATCCTGCCGTTGCAAACGAACAAGCCATGACTTATGATGTATAAAAAACTGGCAACCTAGATTTTTCTAGACAAGACATCATAGAGAGACATCAATGAAATTTAACATTGTCACACAGACATTCGCACCAACAGTAGGTGGCATGCAATTTGTAATGACCTCATTAGCAAAGGCATTGAGAGCACATGGTGAAGTGATCGTATTTCCCGACGCGGCAGCGCACATACCCGGCCTGAAATGCATCCACACGCCAATGATTAAGCCATATCGACATCTATTAAAACGCCTAAACCTATGGAGAAGCCTTACACCAAGCAATACCATTATCTGTGACAGCTGGAAGTCTCTCAACGCATTACCAACATTTCATGGAAAAGTCGTCGTACTAGCCCATGGACAAGAATTTATTGTCCAGAGAGAAAAGAAGCAGATGCGAATCAATCGGCTATTAAAGAAAGCAACACATCTAGTTGCTAGCTCACATGACACTCTACAGCGCGCAACTACATCTTTTGATTTATCACATCTCAAGACATGTGTCATCGCGCCAACCTATGGTTTGAGCAGCACATCACTTCCCAGCAAGGACACAAGCAATCAAAAAATCAAATTGCTATCCGTATGCAGACTAGAAGAGCGAAAAGGCCTTCAATTTGCCCTCAAAGCACTTAGCCACTACAAAAACAAGCCGGAGTTTGACTGGCACATTATCGGTGATGGGGAGTTTAAGTGCACACTGCAAAGTCTAATCCAAGAGCTTGGCATGACCAATACCGTTCATCTACACGGACGAATGAGCGATGAAGAGAAACAGAAAATGTACCAGATTGCAGATCTATTCGTCATGCCTAGCTATCAATCTGGTTCATCTATAGAAGGGTTTGGCATAAGCTATGCAGAAGCTGCACAATACGGCATTCCATCCATTGCAGGCATAGATGGCGGGGTGAAAGATGCGGTGATCGACGGCCTAACCGGATGGTGCACCAATCCAAAAGACACCAACGGTCTCAGAGCCACTTTGGAAATAGCAATGACCGATCATCAATTGAGATTACAACTGGGCTTTAATGCAAAAGCCTACTACACAGAGAACTTCGCTGGTTCTGTAGTGCTTGAAAAGCTCATTAACCACATCGAGCATGCCCACGCCTGATGGAAGCGCCATATTGATTGATCGCCCATTGCCGAAACGCATGACTCAAAAAAATGATTTCGCTAACACGAAGACACATAACAGACGGTGCGCCTAAAAACAAAGATTTGAATCATCATAAACGCCCAATATCGATCACAATTGCACCATTCAGAAATAGCTCATATAGACGACTAGAAAGCTATTTACGACTAGCTGAAACGGCTTGAGGATCGGCCTCGCGCAACTGTGCAGAAGAGTCTTTGGACTTTTTCCCCTTACCACGCCAATTTTTCGTTAGCCTATAGTTTGTCTCCATACTCTTTGACTTATAGTCTGTCCCCCGAAGAGATTTAGAGGACTTCCCGCTCCCGCCTGCTCCTGATTTTTTTGACACCTTTCCTTCAGCCAACTCTGCATTATCACTTTGAACTTTCGACGATGCCTCATGATCAAATAGGCTTGTTCCTCTAACACCTGATGAACAGACGTCATCATGAGAACGCTTAGTTGCATCACCCGGATCAGTGCCACAATTAAGAAGCGATCCATGATTCACTTTTTTGACTTCCCCGGAAGGAACGAGCATATCAATCACTGGCATAGGCTGTGGCGAAAGCTCGGAAACAGTCTTTGCATCAGGCTTGTCTTCTTTTCTCATCAAAATGAGTTCGCAAAGATCTTCTATCTTGCCACCAGCTTTCTGCAACAGCAAGTCCATGGCCTCATGCCTACGTTCCATAGATTCTATTTTAGCCCCAAATACTTGACAGTTTTGCTCAACTACAGGGGATACCCGACCTCGGCGATCGTCATTTTGTATTGCATCAGCGCCCCCTTTACAGCTCATCTGACTTTTCGGATCAGCTGGAGGAATACCCTGACGACTTTTTCTCTTGGACGCACAGCAAGATGTTGTACGCTTATTCGATTCTGAGTTACCAGCGAAGTCATTATTACCTCTTGATAAATCAATCTGGTCAGATAGCACATGTCGAGATTTAGTTCCTGAGTTATTAGCAGCCAGTAATCGACCATCCACAGATCGACGATACAAATGATACAATAACACCCAAGCAGACTGATTAGACGCTTGAGCATATGCATTAAACATGAACGTTGATGTATGTGCCACAAGCACACCTTGACCTGCCATCATGAGTAAACCTGCAGTCCACGGACTCATCCAAACACCCGTCAACAAATAACTTCCACCACTAGACAAAAACATACTCAACAAATAATAGACACGAACAATCGATAGGTTTCGCTGCAGGCAACGATCTCTTGACGCATCACTATTCTGCCAAGCTTGATCAAATAGCCGTGCGAGTTTTGACTCAAAAAAGTCAACCAAGGGGGCTGCAAGCGTAATCACACAGGGACAAGCACTAACGAGCACAGTCGCAAATACACGCATCGGCAAGCCCCATCCCAGGCTAGGCAACGCAACTGCCCAAAATGTAGACGCAACATAGCCTAATCCTAAAACCAAAGGAATCATATGACCCAAAACACCATCTATCTGATCACCAGACGTGCTGGATTGCTTTACCCTAAAACGCATCTTGTCAGCCAACATAACGACACCCATCGTCTTCCAGCAATCACAAAAAAACAAACTATGCATGGCACTCATTGACCAACTGGCAGCAGCGAGACGAATAAAAGAATATCCCCAAGACATACCCATCGCTAATGTTAGAGAGCCTGCAAGATTAAGCTGACTTTTACCTTCTCTTCGGGTGACTTCATACATCATTTGTCGTACTTGCGCCAATACTAAGCCTGTCAGAGTGCACAATAGTAGCGCAGGTGAGTTCCGCATTGAGGCAATAGCGACCATGATACCTGAACCAAGCCACATAAAATGCCCCTCACCCCACAACGCTATACGAATAGGCTGTTTAAATTGGTAAAGCTGCATCATTGTGAACCAAAACCCGGCACTGACAATATACCCCACCATCACTCGCCACAGAAAATACTGGGCCAGCTGAGGAAACACCTGCAAAGGAAGAAAACACGCCAGCAGCACAGCCACAGGAACAAAGAATGATCCCTTCACCACTTGATCTAAACGAAAAAATCGTCCTGGAGAAATTTGAAAGCTTGCAAATACTAGAAATGCAGTGACCCACCAGTACAACAAATTCAAAGACACATGACTTATCATGGACGCAAAAATGTTACTCAAATAACCCAAAGCCAAGATCCCTAACGCAGCAACATACGAGTAGTTGAGTCCAGTATCAGCATTACAGCAGCGATGTTTCTTCATATTATGTTCCTTCCCTTAAGACAAACTGAATAGTAGCATTATAGCCAGTAAACAAAAACAAACAAGAGTAACCAAATAACATCGACAAAATGCCAATACCAACTGGTCGCCTCGAATGCAAAATGATCATGCGGACTAAAATCTTCTCTGTAAATACGGTACGCGATTACCAGCAACATGATCGTTCCAAGAAATACATGCACACCATGAAATCCAGTCATCACATAAAAAACATTGGAATACACCCCACTATTGAGGCGCATGTCGAGATGCTGATAGGCCTCGTAATATTCATACACCTGAAATCCAAGAAAAACAGATCCTAAGATAACCGTTACCAATTGCCAGAATAAAGCTTGACGATTTCGTCCTCGCACAATACCCCAATGCGCAAACGTAATGGTCAATCCACTTGTCAAAAGAATCAAAGTATTAACAACTGGAATACCCCAAGCCTGCATGGCAGCATCTGGCCCCAGATAACGAGATGGATCTGGTGTGTTTAACAACGGCCACTGATTGGTAAACGATGGCCAAAGCAAATAGTGCGTCATGTAGTCCCCCGACCCAGTACCAGACAATCGCGGCAAAGAAATCGCTCGAACGTAAAATAACACACCAAAAAAAGCAATAAAAAACCATAACTCAGAAAAAATAAACCAGCCCATTGACCAACGATAATTCAAGTCAGACTGAACATATTCCGCTTCGGTTACCCCAACATCATCACAAATAGCTGCATAAAACCAAAACCCAGCAATGACAATCATAGCACCCAGCCCAAGAAAAAACAGATATGGACCAAACCAAGCAGAGTGCAACCAATTGACGATACCAAGCGCAATCAATAAAATTGCCAACGACGCACATATTGGTAACGCACTGGGCGCTAACTCCTTGTGACTCATATCTAAAATCCTTTACAACTCATTCATACCATTATAGTGCTACACTTTAGCATACATCAACACCGGGCAAAAGCACTGGCTTAAGGATTTATGACTGCCCCAATAGCGGGCCTTGCATCTTCTCCCATGCGCTCGGGTCATCTTGACCAAACACAAAATGCGTTAATGTTAGTGGCTGAAGCTCAACAGGAAAGTCTGCATTAACACGTATGGCGTGATCAATAACTTTTGTCTCTCCAGTACCTAATGTCACTAACTCATCGTGATGTAGCAACGCGTAGTCCAACATATGCTTGGCTGTCCCAGGAGCAAGTTTAGCCGCCAAGCGCAAATTCACAGGATGATCAGCTTTATTGATAAGCTTAAGCATCATAATTTTTGGCTTATTGGCCATGAGCTCTAACTGATGATGATTAAGCTGGACCTGTATCGGCAAGCGATACCCTCGCAGGTGCACATCGGAATAAACTGTTGCGACACCTTTCGTTCCAATCGTAAGCCCAGATGTTGACAATCCTCCTTGACTGGCACTAGCACCGTGCACATGACCGTCCTCATTAAGCCAATGATACATAAAAATCATAATAAAAGTCATTGAAAATGCAAAAATCAACAACAA
>DCKN01000092.1:496-764 GCA_002320385.1 Proteobacteria bacterium UBA1673 | reverse complement strand
TGAAAATGCAAAAATCAACAACAACGATAACTTGAGTGCAACCGCACGCTTATGTTCAGCCCGCAATGAGACATGAACACTGATGAGCGAAACCAACCAACAACAGACAGTCGCCAAAACACCTAATCCAAAAACGAGCATTGCATACCACGCAACTGCCACACCATGGAGCCATTGAAGTAGCGACAAAATCAACCCAAGTAAGGTGACTTGAAGTATCGTTGGCAAAAGTCCAGTCATAAAACAGCCTAATATTGATAAATCTTAT
>DCKN01000092.1:0-159 GCA_002320385.1 Proteobacteria bacterium UBA1673 | reverse complement strand
AGTTACCACTGGAGGCTTTTCAAAAGTATGCAACGGCGCAGGCGTATCAACTTGCCATTCAAGTCCGCGCGCACCGTCCCATGATCGAGGCGCCGCTTTTCTTTTAAGCCATAATCCCTCCAACAATACATAAACGAAGAGCAGTTGCGAAACACCAAA
>DCKN01000086.1 GCA_002320385.1 Proteobacteria bacterium UBA1673 | reverse complement strand
TACTGATGGCTTTTGGTAATGATGCCCAAAAAGAATTTTTCCTGCCTAAAATAAAAAACGCAGACCATATCTGGTGTCAAGGGTACTCTGAGCCCAATGCAGGCTCTGATCTAGCCTCATTGAAAATGAGTGCCGTAAAAGAGGGAGATAACTATGTTTTGAATGGTAGCAAGATTTGGACCACATTGGCACAACACGCTGACTGGATTTTTTGTCTAGTGAGAACCAATAAAGACAGCAAGCCTCAAGCTGGTATCTCATTCATCTTAGTTGATATGAAATCACCTGGAATCACGATCACACCAATTATCACTGCAGATAGAAGTCATGAGGTTAATCAAGTTATATTCGATAATGTGAGCGTACCAGCGGATAATCTGATTGGTGAGGAAAATAAAGGGTGGGATTACGCAAAATATTTACTTATGTTTGAACGGTCATCGTTTGGGGCAAACATAGCCTGGTTAGAAAATGTCATAGAAAATATGAAAGTGGCAATCAAGAAAGCATCAAGGTTACCGCAAAACGATCAAACATATCTAGATGTCCTCAAAATGAAAGTGATTCAAACAGAAGCCGATTTATTAGCAGCAAAACTCACTATGATAAGGGCAATCACACATACCGATAAAATGCACGCACGAAAAATTGCCTCATTGCTCAAAGTGTTAGTATCCAGACAAATACAGGCAGTTACCGATCTGCATCTAAAACTTTATCAAGAGTTTTCTGTTGTTAACGGGGCTGAGCTTGCACCGAATTATTTTGATGGAACATTCGAGAATCAGGCTAACTTATTGGGCAATCAGTATTTGAATCATCGTAAAGAAACCATTTATGCTGGATCAAATGAAATTCAATACAATGTAATTGCTAAAATGATATTAGGATTGTAGGAGAGGATAATGGAATATTCAGTAACCGATGAACAAAAAATGATCGCCGACAGTATTGATCGTCTATTGGCAAGTGATTATGACTTTCAGAAAAGATGTAAGGATTTAGAAAAAAAGCAGTACTTTAACCACGATATTTGGAAAAAGTTGGCAGAGCTAGGCCTATTGGCGATGCCGTTTTCTGAAAAATTTGGGGGATTTAATGCAACCATTGCCGATATGAATGTGATCATGGCTTCATTGGGAAAAAGTTTGGTAGTGGAACCATTTGCCGCTTGTTACATTGGCAGTATGATGATTTATCGACATGCCAGTGAAGGCCTGAAACAAGACTATCTGCCAGAAATTGCTCAAGGAAATAAGCGGGTTATCGCCGCACTACCGCCGGTATGTCACCAATTTTTCCTCTCAACTGATAATCAAATCATGGCTAAGCAGTTAGATAATGGTCAATGGCAATTATCGGGATCAACCACCATGGCAACTGGTGCTGAATTTGCGACCGATATTATTGTTTTCGCCACGAACGAGTCTAACCAGAATATTCAAGCATTCATCGTGCCCGTCGATGAGGTCAAACTCAAGTCATTTACCATGATTGATGATACCAGCATGAGTCAAGTGACGATTGAAGGGATTAACGTTCAATCGGACGCATGGTTCGAATGTGATGACACATTGATACCAAATGCACGCGTTGAGTCAATCAGTCTCATCAGTGCAGAAGCCGTTGCCATCATGCAAGCGCTCAATCTCAAGACAAAAGCCTATTTGCAAAGCCGGGAACAGTTTGGGCAACCATTAAGCAAGTTTCAGCTACTACAACACCGTCTGGTTGAAATGTATGTACAGGAAGAACTAGCACGATCTATGAGTATGACATTAGCACATGAACTACAACAGAAAGACGCTACTGCCGTGAAAGAATTGGCTGAGTTTACGAAATTAAAAATCAATGACTACGCCCAATATATCAGCGAACAAGCAGTACAGTTACATGGTGGGATGGGTGTAAGCGATGAAATGGATATTGCGCATTATTTTCGTAGATTAACCACATTAAGGCACCAATTAGGAGATCAGAGTTATTGTCTAGCTCAGCTGATGAACCAATATTTTTGACGCTGTTGAGGGTTAGCCAAGGGTGTGCCCAATCAATGACAAGACCGCATGCCCAGTTGTTGCCATTAACCTGAGATCACCGCAAACTCAATGGCATCATGACTGAACAGTAGCCAGCCTCGTTTTAAAAAACTTAACCAATTTTTTTTGGTATGTTCTGGGAAATTGCAACATGGCTTCAAGGTGCATACTATCTTCAACAAACCAAACGTCGATATTAGCATTACGAGATTGTGCCAATGAAAGAAAAGTCTGCGCATGAGAGAAAGGGATTCTCGTATCATCCATACCATGTGTGAGGAAAATATACCGATGCGGGCTATCCGATATTGCCTCTATGGGTAGAATAGTATTCGGAGATATACCCAAAAGCAGCTGCCCAATCCATTCAACGCCAAACCTGAAAAAACAGGGGAGATAGAGCTTATTGAGCTCGTAACAAAACATGCTGTCAAAGTCACTAAACGGACTATCAAGCCACACAGCCCGAATATCAGTCTCTTTACTAAAAGCTATCGCGCTAGTCACGGCGCCCAAAGATAAGCCTGCTAATCCAATCTGATTGGCCTGAAAACCTTGAGAACGCAGCCAGTCATATGCGCCCAATAGATCGAGATACTCCCGCTGCCCGTAGGCAATGAAGTTTGAGTATTTGCTGCTATCACCATGATTTTGAAGATCAATATTAAGTACATTAATCCCGCCACGAGCAAGCATACCACTAATCAGAAGACTCTCGTAAGCATTTTTACAGTTAGGCCTTATGCCATGCACGACAATGACAACGGGGGCTCGTCGATCAATTTTGGTATACCAGGCAGAAATATCAACATTTGGCATTTTACTCTTAAATACAACAGTTTGATAACTAGGTAGCTGCCAATCGGTGCGGTCTAGCATCGGATAGCGTTCCAGGGTAATTTTAGCCGCAATCTTATCTGGGAAATACCATTCCGTTGGCAGATTGTCCTTACCAGGACAGGCGAAATCGGTAAGAGATGCTTTTAAGACAAAGAGTCCGCTTAGCCCGAAATAAATGATGAGAATACTTACAACACCAATTGTAAAATATCTTTGAAAACGACCGAATAGTGATGTCATGATTACTCTATTGATAACTTATTATGTATTCTAAGAGTATCCAATACGAAAGTCCACAGTAAGCCTTAAAACACCGTATGTAACGGTGAGCAGTAGCAAATGAATTGCAGTTCGTCTTGTAATGACATAAGGTGCTACTTTCGCGCTCGCTTGAGCGGCACATCATGATCAAAAGATGCAGAACGCCGTGAAAACA
Organism: Proteobacteria bacterium UBA1673; assembly: GCA_002320385.1. GTDB lineage: Bacteria > Pseudomonadota > Gammaproteobacteria > Comchoanobacterales > Comchoanobacteraceae > UBA7916. The sequence continues at coordinate 9,809 of DCKN01000086.1, read as the reverse complement.
GAGAGTTTTTAAGTGGCGTATTCTCTTTTTCAGTAGGGCACCAGTTGGTATCATTAATTTCCTGAATAAATGAATTGAGGATTTTTTGAATAGCGTTATTACGGGTCAACGTCGGACTCAAAGGTTGCTTGGTAATCGGACTTTTCACTTTCTTAGGATTGTCAATCGATTCAACATAGGCAAGTAACGCATCATATTCGTAAGTATTACCATCACTGGCAATGACAGGATCTTTGAAGATCGATTGCGTGATTGGACATTGGAAATCTCTAATTTGGTCTGCGGTAAAACCTTTGATGTCTGATAAAAATGCGTCAATTACGTCATCATGGTCAAGGCTAGTGTCATGAAGTTCGGTCTGTTTGATGGGGGTATTAGTGCATCGAAAGATAAAAAACGGCGGCGGTATCATGATTGGAGTATTGGGGTTATGGGCTGCAATTGGCGCATGTGGTATAATCAGAGACTCATCTTGTATCGTTGGTAATGGCGATTGATAAGATGCATCAGGAAAATCAGCGCCAGGATCAAGATTTAGACCTTGTGCATGTTGATGCCCAGTGGGTGTGACAGGCGCACTGTTAGGTGAATGAGGAGGCGTAAAGGCGTAATTAAAGAATCTTGGCATTGTATTATTATTTTTATTATTTAGTAACATGGTAACATATTTCTCTCATAAAGTCAATACAATCGCCAACATGTCATCCGTTTAGAGTAACTAATCTTTGATTGTGACAGAATAGATGATGTATGATCATAAAGATATGTCCCATAAGGAGAAGCCACGGTGCTGAGCCCAAAATTTGTGAATTGCTCAGTGGTGTCAAAAATCGTCGCGCTAGTGATATTTTTTTGTGGCTCAGCAATCTGTATAGTCGCCAATAAGCCGATGCAGTTCAGGCCAAACCCTCACTTGCACAGCACACTACCGGCGCCAGAAGCCAATGAGCAATCACAAACGCGTCATGATCGTATACCTGAGCATGCTAAAAAAAAGTTTTGTCTCAATGTGCGTGGTTGGGCTGTGCCAACAGAACATATGTTTATTGTGTTTGAAGATTTATTTAAAAATGAAGCGCTTGATAGTAAAGCAGTCGAAACAATGCGTTTTTGGTTGGATCGAGGCTTTGGCTATGCACTCAGTACCCTCATTGAAGAGGTTTATCCAAATCATTTCCCAAAGTTTGTAAAGTTATTAAAATCTGAATACAAAGGCACCAATGCAATATGTCCATTTCGATGCACCTATAAAGACTATGTCGAGCTCCAGCAGCAACTCGCACCCGAGGGGCGAAAAACACTCGATCAATTGTGTCGACCAGATTGCCGCAATCATAAAACGAATTTTAGTGACTATGATGAAGACTTTTGTGAGTGCCTGGTCGATCAGAAGAGTCCAGCCTGTGTCGCTCTAGCCGAGGACGATATTCGAATGATCAAGAAAACCACGGCTAATCAGAATGCATCACGACGTGACTATGAGTTTCGTTCAAAAAGAAATACTTTAAATAGTGAAAATACCCAAGCGATTGAAAACAGCAAAAAAGAAATGATCAATATGCTACACGGTATGATGAATCGCTAAGCTCGAATGAATCAACAAGATTGAAATAGTAAACTGAGAGATGCGCATTGCTTTAATGCATGAACTTTGATACCATAGCCCAAGATAAATGCGCCCGTAGCTCAGCTGGATAGAGTACCTGGCTACGAACCAGGCGGTCGGGAGTTCGAATCTCTCCGGGCGCGTTTTGTTGCACAACTCTGTTTTTCTCTACTGATCAACCCAGCATCGGAACTCGATGCAAAGTGAATCCAATCACCAATCTCAACAATCGCTTTTGTCCAGATCAATGGCTAGCAGCAGTAAGATCAATCAATGAATAAGGCGTAAGCATGAATCAGTGATCCCAGTTAGTCAATTAGCAATAGCGGTTGACGCAGGTCAATCTAAGAGTTGTGCGTATGGAAAAAAAACTCTAAAGCTTCAGATATGTGCTATACATGATATATCAATTTCACGGAAGGAAAGATTTTTATGGAAAAGCAAATAAAGAATAGACAGCTGAGTCCACTGGTGTATTTTGGGCGTCGTTTTTACCTTAAACCATACAAAATCGATTGATCTCAACTATTTTATGGTGACGTTTGCACGAGCCATCAATGTGAGTCAAACGGTGACTTAGACGATATCAAATCGTGTGTCAATGAAAGTATTCAAGTCACATAGAACAGCGATGATCCAATAATTCACCTTGGTGGGCCAGACAGGCATTTACAGTCGGCTGGGATCGCTATCATCCTATGGTTCAACGGTTTCTACTTGCGGTATCAAGAGTGGATTACTCAAGCTTGCTGTCTGGTCAGGAATTTCGGCTTTTTCTATTTGAGCAAAGCGCTTACTGATTTTATGCGCAGATATCTTAACTTGCCCCACTTTATTATTGGCATCACTGATATGTTTAGCCACGCTATCCATACGGTCTTGGAAGCGATTAAAGTCTTCAGCAAGGTATTGTAAGTGTTCTTTGATGATGCCCACTTGAGCTTGAGTTTGCAAATCTTTTAGGACCGCTTGCGTGGTATGCAAAATGGCCATCATCGTTGTTGGTGACACTAGCCAGACTTTTCGCTGATAAGCAAAATCAATGAGATCACCATGCTGAGCGTGAATGTCAGCGAAAATCGATTCAGCAGGAATAAACAGCACGGCAGCTTGGCAGGTTTCATCAGCAATGATGTATTTTTCAGCCACGTCTTTAATGTGGGTTTTCATATCTTGTTTGAATAGAGACTTTGCCTTGGTTTGGCGTATGGGATCACTATGGTCACAACTAGCACGATAGTTGTCCAGCGGGAATTTGGCATCAATGGCAATTGTCCCCGTGGGCTCAGGTAAAAAAAGCACGCAGTCAGCACGCTTACCGTTATTAAATGTGTGCTGAAATGCGTAATGTTTTTCTGGTAGACAGTTTTTGATCAGTTGACTCAGTTGAACTTCGCCAAAATGCCCCCGCGCTTGTTTGTTTTTGAGGATGTCTTGTAAGCTGACCACGTTGCTGGATAAATCATTGATTTCCTGTTGCGCCTTATCAATCATCGCTAGGCGTTTGATCACGTCGGTGAAAATCGTATTGGTCTTGGCGAAGCCATCACTAAGGCGTTTTTCGACTTGTCCGGAAATACGAAGCAAATGTTCATCCACCGTTTTTTGCAATTGAGCGATCTGCTGATTGGTACTTTGATTTTGTTGCTGCAACGTTGTGGTTAGTTGCGCGCGAATATCTTGCATCAAATCATTCAAGCTCTTTTGTTGCTGGACCAGATTTTTATTTTGTTGTTCCACAATCAGTTGCTGCAGAGCATCTTGTTTGCGCTGGAGCTCAGAGAGCTGCTGGCTTTGTTTGGCGCTATTGGTTACCAGTTGCATGTGGGTCTGCCCATGGCTTTCTAAGCGCGATAAGCAAGATTGCAGTTGCTCTTGCAGTGATTGCATCGCCTGTTGTTGTTGCGACTGCTGTGCCTGCAATATGGCTTTGATCTGCAAAGCCGATATAACACAGCCAGCGCTCACTGCAATGGCACCAATGGAAAGTACAAGATCAAGCATGGTTTATCCATAAGTGGTATGACCGATTATCATAACCTGATTATCCTTATGTAACAAGGACATGGTCATCCTCTTATTGGTAAAAAAGACTCAAATGGATGTTCTTTGCCACCTTTTTTGTATACTGGTTTGGGTGCGCGAACTTGGCATGTTGATATTCTAATCTTCTTATCATACAATGCATAATGATGTAGCAAGCATCTCAGACATTTAGCTTTGCGATTCAAGTGTATCTTGTTATGGTTACACCGAATCAACAAGGGGTGTTTTGTGAATGATCGTGCGATGTGATGATATTAAAATTTAGCAACAATTGGAGTATGTCTCATGCATCGTGCAGGATTTATCGCCCCAACGAAAAACCCAAGTAATCGGTTAAATGCTACTGTGTGGTGGTTTCAGACATTCATTAGTAAGGGTGCGGTTAGTGATCTGGTGCTGAGTGTTCAAGATTGTGATTGGGTGTTGGCTAAGATAAAAGAGTTCCCTGGTTTTTTCAGTTGGCTGCTTGATGAGGGCGCATTGTATGTAATCAAGGCATTGCTTGATAGTGGTCGTTTATCCATTGATCTGAATGGTCCGAATGACTCCAATAAAGATGCTGCTGCAGGTGATACTTATCTACACCGTGCAACAATGGCATTGTTAGGAGCGACAGAAACAGACTTTCAGGTGCGCAAAGCGATTTTGAACATGCTCTTGCAGCATCCAGGCGTCAACCCGAATATTTTCACGCGTTTGACACCAGAACAATCGCTTGAAAAGTTTTATAAATATCTTCGCACAGACTATGGGTACAGACTGAGAAGATATGCAAATTTAAATTTGTTTGATTGGGTTGCTACGCCAATGATGTATTCAGTCCTTACCAATCACGATATGCTCGTGAAAATCTTTTTACAAGCTGAAGGAATAGATCCTAATTTACAAGATTCACGGGGCAATACTACGCTGATGATAGCGGTTCAGTTAAGCAATCTTGTGGTCTTTCGTGCGCTCATGCAAGACCCCAGAGTTGATCTTAATCGTGTCAACAAGCACAGGCGATCAGCTTTAAATTTCGCATGTGATGCCGGAGGTAACGAAACAGATCGATCCTACTCCCTTCACCAGCGTCAATACGTTGTTGAGCAGTTGCTGCAAGATCCACGGTGTGATCCCAATCAAGGTTTTGTGTTTGCAGACTGTGTCGAAGCGTACAATCACTCGCCATGGGATGAAAAGTGTTTTTATAAAGAAGTATTGGCACGACTTTTACTGCATAAAGGTTTCGATCCTAATGCGTCTACTGCCTTGGGAAAAACGGCTTTGATGCTTGCTGCGCAACACCATAATTTAAAGTATTTAGTCGGCATGCTTCTTGATATCGGCGCAAATCCGTCCGTGAAATCTGGAGAATATTACGGCAATACTACAGCGTTGCATTGGGCTTGCGCCGCGGGAATCACGGAAAGTGTATTGTTGATTGCAGAGCGTATGCGCAGCGATGCGCATCCAGGGCAAATCACGGATACGAACAATCAGTCCTCGCATGACTTAAGTTGTGATGTTCAAGATCACAATGCAGTACAGTCAGACGCACCAACCCATACGCGATCTCCGGAGCAAGACAGACAATGCCAAGACGATCACGTCCAGCATCCGTATGGCTTGTTTAGCCCCAAATTAACCGGCATCAATTCCACGGACAGGGCCGATAGTCATGTGGAAAGTACCAATGAAAAAATACAAGGTATGACGCTCTAGTTTAGAGAGATGTCAATACGATAATCCTGACAGAGTATAAGCGCATATCTAGACAAGTTGAGTTTTATGCTGCAAAGCTTTTTTAATGAGCAATGATTTGCTACAATATCGGATTGGATTAGCAAGCAAACCTCAATTGGCGAGGCATCATACATGAAATATATATTCATAACAGGCGGGGTCGTTTCATCACTGGGTAAGGGCATCACCGCTGGCGCACTTGGCGCACTACTCGAGGCCTGTGGACACAAGGTCACATGTATGAAGCTAGATCCCTACATCAATGTAGATCCTGGAACCATGAGCCCATCTGAACACGGCGAAGTGTATGTAACCGAAGATGGGTTTGAAACAGATCTTGACTTAGGTCATTACGAACGCTTTCTCTCCGTCAGTCTCAAAGGTGCAACGAATTACATCACATCTGGCCAAGTCTATGGCGAGGTTATTCGCAAAGAGCGTCGCGGCGACTATCTAGGTAAAACCGTACAAGTAATCCCCCACATCACCGATCATATCCAGGCATGTATTGAGTCTGTCGGTCAGCAGCATGATATCACTTTGGTCGAAGTTGGCGGGACAGTCGGAGATATAGAATCGCTACCATTCATCGAGTCCATTCGACAGCTGCGCATAAAGCATGGCTATCATCATGTTATGTTTATGCATCTAACTTATCTCCCATATGTGCGCACAGCCGGTGAGATGAAAACCAAACCAACACAGCATTCTGTCAAAGAGTTACGGTCTATCGGTATTCAACCTGATGTCTTAATATGTCGAGCTGAAACTGAGATTTCTAAAGGCCAAAAAGAAAAAATTGGATTATTTACCAATGTGGCAAATGGTCACGTCATTTCGATACCAGATGTTGATAGTATCTACATGTTGCCTACCGTGCTGCTTGAACAAGGGGTGCATTTACTGGTATCGAAACAGTTTCAATTGGCCTCTCAAGAGCCGTCGTTAGACCAATGGCAATCGTTAGTGCAAAAGCAGAAACAAGCTCAACAAGTCCTTAAAATCGCTATCATTGGCAAGTACACTAAAAGCAAGGATGCGTACAAGTCATTGCATGAAGCATTAATGCATGCGGGTATGCATCTGAGCCAGCGTCTTGAGGTAATGTATCTAGATTCGGAGACAGTCAGTCTGGAGCGTCTTGAAGCTTTGGGGCCAGATGCTATTTTAGTGCCAGGTGGTTTTGGCGAACGCGGTTCTGAAGGTAAGCTCGAAGTGATTCGTTGGGCACGGACAAAATCAGTACCATTCTTAGGCATATGTTTCGGTATGCAGCTTGCCGTGATTGAGTTTGCCCGAGATGTGTTAAACCTGCATCATGCCAACAGTACGGAGCTTGACTCGAAGACGCCAGATCCAATTGTCTGCCTGATTGACGAACTCAAATCTCTTGCGTCAGACGAACAGATGATGGGCGGTAACATGCGCTTAGGTGCTGTTACAGATATCTTAGTGCCCGGTTCCCACAGTCAGACAATATATGCTACCAATCAAATATCTGAGCGGCATCGACATCGTTATGAAGTCAACCCACTTTATCTGGATAAGCTTGACCAGGCCGGCTTAAAGGTGTCAGCAAAGTCAGAAAAAACAGGATTTATTGATATGGTTGAACTACATGACCATCCGTGGTTTATCGGGTGTCAGTTTCACCCTGAATTTAACTCTAAGCCGCTCACACCACATCCCTTATTTCTAAGTTACTTGAAAGCCGCATGCCAATATCATCAATCAAAAGGAGGCACATCTCGTGCAGCATGACATAACCACTTATAACATTGGTAACGATCAGCCACTAACGATCATCGCTGGGCCCTGTGTCGTCGAGAGCGAATCAGTCGTATTTGAATGCGCCAAAGAACTCAAGCGTATTGCAGACAGCCACAAAATCAATCTCATTTTTAAGGCATCGCTTGATAAGGCCAACAGGACATCAGACGCTGGGTTTAGAGGGATTGGCATTGAAAAAGCACTTGGGATTTTGAAAACAGTTAAGCAGTCGTTTGGTTTGCCAATTATCACTGATGTTCACCACTGTGCCATGGTGGATCAAGTGAAAGATATTGTCGACTTTATGCAGATCCCAGCATTTCTTTGCCGGCAAACAGATCTTGTTCGAGCAGCATGTCAAACAGGACTGCCTGTGAATATTAAAAAAGGACAGTTTTTAGCGCCTGCTGATATGGCGCATGTATTGGAAAAAGCACTCAATACAGGTAATAAAAATATTCTTCTTTGTGAGCGTGGTACCACTTTTGGCTACAATAATCTTGTGGTTGATTTCAGGGGGCTGTCAATCATGCGCGATATGGGCTATCCAGTAGTATTCGATGCGACGCATTCAGTACAGCTTCCAGGTGCGGGCAATGGGCAGTCGAGTGGACAAAGACAATATGCCAATGTCCTTGCTAGGGCAGCGTTGACAGTTGGTATCGCAGCAATTTTTGCAGAGACGCATCCCAATCCAGATCAGGCGCTAAGTGATGGGGCAAACTCAATTCCGCTTAAGTCGTTCGAGTCTTGCGTGCGTCAATGGCTAGCCATTGATCAGTTAGTGAAATCATCAATAACATCCAAAGTGGTTGGGTAGTTAGGTTATCGTAGGGAGCTGATATGAAGACGTTTACCGTAGCCGAGATCGCAGCAGCAGAAGTATTAGATTCTCGAGGAACACCAACGATCGCATGCAAAGTCTTATTAAAGGATGGTTCGGTAGGGTTCATGCAAGTACCCTCTGGCGCGTCAACAGGACAATACGAGGCAACTGAATTGCGTGATGCGGACATGTCCCGTTATTTTGGTAAAGGGGTTTTACAGGCCGTTTGGAATATTGAATCATACCTGAATGCTTACATTAAAGATCAAACCTTTAGCTCAATCGATGCGTTTGACAGAAGGATTTGTGAGCTCGATGCAACAGAACAAAAGTCCCGCTTAGGTGCCAATGCACTACTAGGGCTATCAGGAGCTTTTGCACGAGCCGCTGCACGGTCATGTGATCGTCCACTGTATGCATTTCTTTCAAATGATGCACACGAGTTGCCAATCCCTTTCATGAATGTCATCAACGGGGGAAGGCACGCAGATAATCAATTAGCGATACAAGAATTCATGCTCGTGCCACATGGATTTAATGCGTTCAGTGACGCCGTACGTGCTGGTGCGGAGATCACTCACTATCTCAATGAGATACTCGTGGCTCAGTATGGAAGAGCTGGAAGGGGCGACGAAGGCGGCTTCGCGCCAGATATGCACGACGCCCGTCAAGCACTTGATGCTATCACACAGGCCATCGATAAGTCTGCCTACACCACTCAGCAAGTAGGCATTGCCCTTGATCTTGCGGCGAGTGAGTATCATAGCGGCCAAGGCTATTTTATTGACAAAAGCGAAAAAAATATACTTGATCCCGTCAAGTGGATTGAATATATTTCAATGCTAGTCAACGACTATCCAGTCTTATCGCTAGAGGATGTTGCCGCAGATAACGACGAACAAACCTGGAAAAGTATCACAAGGCAATTGAACAAACAGGTGCAAATTGTTGGCGACGACATCTTTGTCACACAAGAGAAGCGCCTGAGTTCAGGTATTCAAGATGGTATTGCAAACGCCATTCTATTAAAGCCAAATCAAGTAGGCAGCATCAGTGAGACCATAGCAACTACCTCATTGGCTCAGAAAAATGGCTATGGCACAATAGTCTCACATCGGTCTGGAGAAACCGAGGATGCAATTATTGCAGATATTGCTGTTGGTCTAGCTTGCAGGCAGATTAAAACCGGACCACTGAGACAAAGCGATCGATTGGCAAAATACAATCGATTACTCTGGATTGAAAAAGAGCTTGGTCACGCTGCAACCTTTCCAAATGATTATTACCTCAATAGGCGCGCTTTAAAACAAAAAGTCGCTGAACAAGGCTAGAGTCTATGTTGCGAATGCTTGGCACTTCCATTGTGCGCATCGGGTTGATTGCCAGTGTCATGTGTCTTCAGGTCCACCTATGGTTTTCAGATAGCGGCTATAGACGGTACCGCGAGATAACTAAAAAGATTGACACAATTGAGGAAGATAACAAGAAAGTTATCCAGGATAATACGCGTCTCGAAAAGGCAGTCGAGGATTTGAAGCAAGACGGTAAGCTGCTCAGTAGTAATGCGCGCGAACATCTCGGCATGATTGGCCCAAATGAGACGCTCTATCAAGTTAATTCCAACTGAGGCTGATGATCATTGGCCAACTTCGCTATCTCGTGAGTAAAGTGTGTCATCGCAATCAAGGTCAAGTAACAGAAAAAAACAATGATAAATGAGCCATGGAGACCGATATAGGTTGCCAGGTACTCCTGCAGAAGAGGAACCACGGCACCTCCAGATAATCCCATTAAAAATATGCCACTGGCGATATAGTGAATCGATGGTGGAAGTGA
>DCKN01000118.1 GCA_002320385.1 Proteobacteria bacterium UBA1673 | reverse complement strand
CATTAGGCACATCCTTATAAAACATGGGCTTTTTGAATAATGCATAACCTTGTTGCGCTTGACCATACTCTTGGATCATTCTAAAAAACTGCTCACCAAAATATTCCCATATGTACCAAGAAATATCCAAAGTCGTCATCAAGACAAATGCAAAATCACCAGCAGTAACCAAACGGTACTGATACAAATAAACCAAAAGACAAATATTAATGGTCAAAATCATCAGTACAAATAAATCCAGAACCAGTCGAAAGCGAATCAGGTAATCTTTTAAATGCACATTTTTATCAAATGTATCCGAGCTAGCTTGATCAATACGCTGCTCCTCATGAAAATACTGGCCAAATAATTTTACAAAATAAATATTATTGATACTATCAACCAAGTAACCAGCCAACGTCATCTGACTTTCCGCATAACCTCGCGAAAAGTCATTCGCATATGATGCTGCCCACATGGTGATCGGGATAAAGATTGCCAACCAAACACAATAAGCCAGGGTAAACCATGGAGAACACAACAATAAAAAACCAAGATAAATCACAACCAACGAGACAGTAAACCAGGATGTCACAGAAAGTTCCATTAGCTCAATGGTACTTCTTGTTAAGCCGATGACCCGATTAGCGACGGCGCCCGTCAAATGGGCTTGAAAATAATGGAACTCCTTTTTCTGCAGCGTTTTATGCAAATTCATCGTCATTGCTTTTTGCATTGCCGGATAAAACTGCCGTGCGCAGATATTTCGAAAACGCAAACACAGGCTAATACCCACATATGAGGATATGAATAGCACGCATGACCAAAACGACTCTTTAACAATATGTTGAGGCTCAACCACCTCCACAACATCAATAACCATTTTCAACGCATAAGAGGTAGCGCATGTTAAAATAGAAAAAATCAAAGTTAACAATAACATACAATAATACCATCCTCGATAAGGACGGACAAATTGCCACACAAACAAAAATAAATTCTTAGGCTGCTTTACCAAACTCTCTCTCCAACGCGCACTTAAAAACTACATGCCATGAACAGCATTTGTAAATACTGACTGAACATCATCTAATTCAATTAATACATCATGAAGAGTTTCGCACTTCTCATAACCTACCTCATCTAGCGGCAGCTTTGTCTCTGCAACCCACATATGATCAGCTTGCACAATGCTGTAGCCCTTTGAAGAGACTAAATCAACCACATCAGACAATAAATTCGGAGCCATATCCAAAACAACTGTATCAGGATCGACCCCAGCAGATACATCATCAATGCCGTGCTCTAGCGCCAATGTCAGTAGTGCCTCATCCTCTTCCTGTCCAGAAACAACCACAATACCACGACGTGAAAACAAATAACTCACGGAACCATCAGTACCGAGATTACCGCCATACTTATTGAAGGCATGGCGAACCTCAGCAACAGTTCGATTTTTATTATCTGTCAGACATTCAACGAGCATAGCCACACCTTGAGGACCATATCCTTCATACATCACTGACTGATAATCATCGGTCCCTAGATTACCCATCCCTTTATCGATCGCTCGCTTGATGCTATCCTTAGTTACATTCGCGCGATTGGCCTTATCCATCGCTAATCGCAATCTTGGATTTGCACTGGGATCTCCGCCGGCCTCTCTCGTTGCAACAGTAATTTCACGAATCAGTTTCGTATTCATCTTACCGCGTAATGCATCTTGACGGCCCTTACGATGCTTGATATTTGCCCACTTACTATGACCAGCCATATTCACCTCCAGATACGTATGATATTGACAAAACATTTAGGCCAACCATACAAGACCTCACATCGTTTGACAGGACAATTGTAATACAAACAAAAACCCCAATGCAAGACGCGAATGTCAAATAATCAATTAGCTAGCTCAGGTTTTAATTTTAAATGCCTCAACCCAAGCTCTTTCAAAGCAGCGTCATCTAAGACACTCGGCGCACCTGTAAGCGGGCAACTCGCATTTTGTGTTTTTGGAAAAGCGATGACGTCGCGAATGGATGGCCTATTCACCAACAGCATTACCAAGCGATCAACACCAAAAGCAAAGCCCCCATGCGGCGGGGCACCATAACGTAACGCTTCTATTAAATGACCAAGCACTTTATCACTCGCCGCTTTATCCATCCCAAGAAGTTCAAGAACTGCATATTGCATCTCCGCATCAGAAATACGAATCGAACCACTGCCTAACTCACACCCATTCAATACCAGATCATAAGATTTGGAAAGTAAGCTCAGGGGCGCTTGCTTAAGCGTTTCTATTGAATCAGTCGCAGGAGAAGTAAACGGATGATGCATTGCTTTCAAGCCGTCGTCGTCAGACTCATACATTGGAAAATCCAATACCCACAAAGGGGCAAAATCGCAAGTGAACAAGGATAGATCTTCTGCAATTAAGCTACGCAACGCACACATAGACTGATTAACCACCTTGGCATCACCGGCACCAAAAAACAACAAGTCACCGGACTGACACTCAGCACGCTGAACAATCTTTTCAGCCAGTTCTTGCCCAAGAAACTTAACAATAGGTGATTGCAAGTCCATCGATCCTGAAGTAGCATCATTTACCTTGACATACGCAAGCCCTTTAGCACCGTATTTTGCAACAAAGTCAGTATAGTCATCGATCTGTTTACGCGATAGCAAACGAGACCCACCTGGAATTCGCATCGTCACTACGCGGGAATCCTCATCAATAGCAGGTTGCTTAAACACCTTGAAGTCACAGTCTGAACACAAATCATCAATCGGAACAAAGTGCAATGGAATCCTCAAGTCAGGCTTATCAGACCCGTATAAACGCATCGCGTCGTGCCAACTCATCCTCGGAATGTCATCGATGGTCACATCTGCCACATCATAAATCATACGCTTTAATAAGTCACCAACAACATGAAGTACATCTTCTTGCTCTACAAATGCCATCTCAAGATCAATCTGCGTGAATTCAGGTTGTCGATCACGCCTCAGGTCTTCATCTCGAAAACATCGAGCAATCTGGTAGTAACGATCAACGCCACCCATCATTAATAGCTGCTTGTATTGCTGTGGTGACTGCTGCAAGGCAAACCCAAGTCCAGGATGCACGCGACTGGGCACTAGATACTCTCGGGCACCTTCAGGGGATGCCTTAGTCAGCACAGGCGTTTCAATTTCTAGGAAGTCTTGAGACTGCAGTGTTGCACGCACACAATTGAGTAGTTTCGAACGCGCGCGCAATGCTTTTGCCATTGATTCACGACGTAAATCCAAAAAGCGATACTGCATGCGAACATCCTCACCAACGTCAGATTCATTGTGCTGTTCAACAGCAAATGGCAGTGGCAGACAAGCGTTGATAATCGTAAGCTCACTACAAACGACTTCAACAGCGCCAGAATGCAAATCAACATTCTCAGTGCCCTCAGGTCTTTTACTGACCTGCCCTTCGACTGAGATAACGAACTCTGAACGACATCGCTCAGCAATGGAAAAAACATCTGCATGCTCAGGATTACAGACAACCTGAGATAAACCCGTGTGATCGCGCAAATCGATGAATATCACACCACCATGATCTCTTATCCGATGAACCCAACCGCTCAATTTAACCTGATTCCCCTCAAGTGACAGACTTAAATCACGCGCCAAACAGTCTCTATATTTATTTTGCATCGTCATTATCTCGTTTCTCCTTTTGTTGCCCATCTTCCCTTGTACGCAACCCAATACCATCGACCGTGCCCAGAGAAATCACAAATTTCACTGCTTCGTCAACGCTCATGTCCAACGGTTTAACCTGGTCAGCATCTACAATAAAGACATAACCAGATGTTGGATTTGGAGTCGTTGGAATAAAAAGCGTAAGCGTGTCTTTTGTAAAAATACCATGTGCAGACTGCCGGTTTGTAACAAAAGCAACACTCCAAACATCTCGCCTTGGATACTCTACCAATACAACTTCCTGAAAAGATTTGTTAGTAGTGAAAATCATCCGCAATGCTTGTCTTACACCATTGTGAACGCTACTAACAATTGGAACCTTTGCCGCGATATGCTCAGACAACGAAACCAAATACTCACCAAACATATTACGAAATAGCAATCCCGTCAGAACAAGTACTAAAAATATGATTAATAAACCAAAACCTGGAATGCTGACACCAAACAGCGCGCTCGGTTGGTATGCTTCAGGGATCAGTAGCAACGCATAATCACCGATATTGAAAATGGCGCGTAAAACCAAATAAGTCATTAAAATTGGAACCCAAATTAAAATACCCGTGGTGAGATATTGCTTCACGTCTTACTCCAAAAACAATTTATGCATCAGCGTCATTAGACGCATCCGTATTCGGCGCATTGACGCCATAACTATCGTGCGCCCATCCAGAACCTTTCAACTGAAAAGAACTCATCGACAAAAGCTGTTCCGTACGATCTGACATACAATGAAGACAAGTAACAGGGGTTTGATCACTCATTTTCCTCCACACCTCAAATTCATGTTCGCAATCCGCACATTTGTATTCATAAATCGGCACAAAAATCCTTAAAAGCAAAATTTTTCAACATCATAAATGATAAACAAAAAAAGTTCAAGCACCACAGACACATCATGACTTGATTTAAGGAATTACTTTATTTATCATGACAAAAATTGACCACTTTCAGAAATATGACCCAAAGTAGCGACTCACTTAACCATGCCATCGCTAGCATACTGAAATCCTATCTTGATAAGCATCAAGGTTTTTTGCCCAATAATCTTCACGAAATTATCATTCAGAAAGTCGAACAACCCCTGATTGAAACAATCCTAAGTCAAACCAACGGCAACCTGTCAAAAACAGCAAAAATACTTGGCCTAAGTAGGATTACGCTGAGACGGAAAATCGAAAGAATTAAAAAAGAACTTTAAGAAAACATTTAATCAACTCTTAATAATAACACTGTATAATCAGCAACATAACAATACATAGATAACAAAAACATGCAACACCAATTATCAGAATTTAGAAGCCATATCTTAGAAAAAATAAACGAGTTTAAACGAGTTTATCGAAGCAATATCCCCTGCTTTTCAAAATCAAATATCACCATCAAAGAACTGAGCATGGATCGAAGATCGATGCGCAACTACACCGATAAACAACTCTACCAAGCAACAGTACAGATGGCCAAACACATCGAAAACATCATCACTGACGAAAGATCAGCTTTGTACGAGCACAAAGGCCTTATGAAGTTCATCGACGAAATCAAAAACGTCCTAAAAGAACACATCGAAATCAATAACACGATTATTCACACGGGAAAATACGCAAGTCGTATCTACATGAGCATTATTCAAGATATCCATAGCACAATGCAAGAAAAGTGCAAAGAAATCGAGATAGCCATTTCTCAAAAAATCACAAAGCTACGCCAGCTAAAGCATCAAGACACCCTCAAAAGTCTAAATAGTTCTTTAGAAAGCATCAAGAAGACAGACATAAATTTATACATTAAGTTACTCAAGCAACTCAAAGACAATTAGGCACCGTCAACATCAAAATCCATTGGCCAGTCCATGACATCACTAAGCAATGAGATAAGGGCCAATGGATTGTTCCGAGAACGCCCCAACACTCCAACGCCTGAGCGGTAGCATCACAACAAATATCAATCGCATGCTACCGCCTTTGCATTATCTCTAAGTTGACTCAAATACACCATGGGGATTCCTAGCATCTGAGCGCCAAAAGAAAAACACGTCTTGCAAATGCAAGACACCATAAAAACAACCAAAAGATAGAAAACTTATTGAATCAATGGTTAATCATAAAATAAAAAGGGCCACCACTGGCAGCCCTTTCATTTCGCATCATTTCAGATACATATTTACGACACAAGGTCATTCATACGTTTCACAAAGGCTGCAGGATTGTCAAGCTGACCGCCTTCAGCAAGTATGGCTTGATCCAGCAATACATGCGCCAAGTCAGCAAACTTTTCGTCTTGCGTTTCATCCTTCATTCGCGTTAAAAGACCATGTTTAACATTCAACTCCAAAATTGGTTTCATATCAGGAACACTTTGACCAGATTCAATCAACATACGACGCAAGTTAGAACTCATCTCGTCCTCATCAGCAACAATACAGCTCGCTGAACTCTTTAGACGCTTAGAAAAACGAACTTCTTTGACTCGATCTTTTAAAACATCTTGAGCTCGTTTCAAAATATCCTCAAAGTCAGCTTCAGACTTTTTAAGAGCCTCTTCCTCTTGTTCGTCAAGCTTTAAGTCTTCTCCCGCATCAACATCACCGCGACTGATTGACACCAGCTTCTTACCTTGGTATTCATTCAACCGAGAAACCAGCCACTCATCAACCCGATCACTCAAAAGTAACACTTCAATACCCTTGTTTTCAAAAAGTTCCAGATGTGGACTATTTTTTGCGGATTGATAGCTATCTGCAGTAACATAGTAGATATTCTCTTGATTTTCGGCCATTCTTTCAATGTACGCATCTAGAGACAAAGTTTGTTTTTGATCATCACACTTGGTGCTCGTAAACCTGAGTAATGCGGCGATTTTATCTTTATTAGCAAAGTCTTCTGCCGGACCCTCTTTCAGCACAGCGCCAAATGCATCCCAGAACTTCTGATACTTATCTGGCTCATTTTCGGCAAGATAGCCCAATAAATCAAGTACACGCTTAACACAACCAGATCGTATCATGTCGACAGTTGCACTACTCTGTAACACCTCACGCGACACATTCAACGGCAAATCATTTGAATCAACCACACCTTTAACGAAACGAAGATATGTAGGCAAAAGATTTTTCGCATCATCCAAAATAAAAACCCGCTGAACATAGAGCTTCAAGCCATGCTTATACTCGCGGTTCCACAAGTCAAAAGGCGCTTCAGACGGAATATAAAGCAAGCTAGTATATTCCAATTTACCACCTTCAACTTTATTATGAGTCCAGGCCAAAGGCATATTGAAATCATGGGATACGTGCTTATAAAAAGCCTCATATTCCTCATCTTTAATTTCTTTTTTCGGCACTGTCCAAATTGCATTAGCCTGGTTGACAACTTCCTCTTGGATCTCTTTACGCGGCTCAGCATCTTTGTCACTCTCTTTATCTGCGTCCAAAGTTTTTTCTACAAACATGACAATAGGATAAGCGATATGATCTGAATACGTGGTAATAATCTTTCTCAAACGAAACTCATCTAAGAACTCTTTGGCATCTTCTTTAAGATACATAGTAATCTCAGTACCACGCTGCGAAACTTGGTCTTGTCTAACGTCGTACTCATCCACGCCTGCCGATGACCAAAAAACGCCATCTGCTTCGCTCAATCCCGCTTTCCTCGTACGAACCTCAACCTTCTCTGATACAACAAAAGCTGAATAAAAGCCCACACCAAACTGACCAATCAGCTGCCCATTGGCATCACGAGACTGTTCCTGAGACATACGTTCTATGAATTGTTTCGTGCCGGATTTTGCGATTGTTCCTAAATTCTCAATCACTTCCTCAAGACTCATCCCGATACCATTATCTTTGACAGTAAGGGTATTAGTCTCTTTGTTGTACATCACCCAAATTTTCAGATCCGAATCACCATCAAACAAAGACTCATCTTTGAGCGCGCCTAATTTAAGCTTATCAATTGCATCAGAGGCGTTGGAAATCAACTCTCTTAAAAAAATCTCTTTATTTTGATATAACCATTTGGCAAATAGCTCTAAAACCTGCTTTGTTTCAGTTGCAAACTTTTTTCTTTGCATGGTAGCTTGTTGTTCATCAACCATTATTGACTCCATTTTATATGACTATCTTAGGATTTGGCGACAAAGTTAAAAATTTCAAGGGCTATCCTGTAAAATCTAAAAAAATTATAAAATCCACCATACATAGAGGGATACTTGCAGTCAATGACTGTGACATCTAGACAAATCTTGTCCTGAAAATAATATGATCGTAAATAAAATCTGACAAAGCAGGCTACCTACCTCAACAAAAAGATTAAAAACAATGGGAAACATACGATCACCTCATATTGATAGCTTTGCCGATACATACTTTGCAAAAGGAACTGATCAAGCACCATAGCGTGTCAGCACAACACAATAGTCATTGCATCATAAGTAAAAAAGAAAAGGGACCCATTGTAGATCCCCTATCAATCGCCACGCGCATCTGATCACACGTAAGGGTCTGTGTCTCCCATATCAGCCTCAGAAATATCAATCCCTGAAAAATTCATTGCACGGCGCATTTTTGATAAAGCGCGGATTTGGATCTGACGAACACGCTCACGAGTCAAACCAACAACTTGACCCACTTCCTCAAGCGTTTTTGAGTCATGGCCACATAGCCCAAAACGATGAACAATAACAGCATGATCAAGTTCATCTAGCTTATCTAACCACTGTTGCAATAAAACCTTAGTACTATCGTTACCAACTATATGTAGGGGATCTTTAGACTTTGGATCTTCAACCATTGACGACAATGAAGCATCCGAATCGGTAAAACTTAGATCATCCAAAGACCGTGTATCTAACTTGTAACTCATGATTTTCTGAACTTTATCAACCTCAGTATCAAAATGATTAGCGATCTCCTCACAGCTTACATCTTCTAATTGACCTTTTCCAAGCTTAGATCCAGCATTGAGATAAGATGTCAGCTTCTTGATAACATGAACCGGTAAACGAATCTGCCTAGACTGGTTCATAATCGCACGCTCAATATATTGCTTTATCCACCAAATAGAATAAGTTGAGAACCTAAAACCTCGCTCAACCTCAAACTTTTTAATCGCATGCAACAGCCCTAGATTACCCTCTTCGATTAAATCAAGCATAGCGATGCCACGACCGATGTAACGTCTTGAAACCTTTACGACCAGACGAAGATTTGCTTCAACGATCTTGTTATAAGCAGCTTGATTACCATCACGATATTGTTCAAATAAAATGCGCTCCTCATCCTTATCAAGCGACTTAAACCCAGAAATCGCATTAAGATATGTAATTACTGGGTCTGCGCTCACTGAAGCCGAATCAGCACCAATTTTTGTCTTTCCATTGACATTAGTTTTCACCATCATTAAACCTCCGTATTTAACAATTTCATAATATCTAATAAAATCAACACAGTCAACAATCAAGTGTTGTTTTTTGGTAAAAAAATAAAAAACATAGATTTTTCAACATAATTTATTATTTAAAATATTAATTAATTCATATAAATATTTGACAGCAATGAAAATAAACAATAATTAAAGAAAATAATAACGCTATGTTTAGGTTTGCCATTCAAGCATACAATCGCTTATAATCCCAAGACGAAATAAATCGACAACATCATGGCCCATCCACTTGCGCACCTAATCAAAACACCTCAAGAGATAGAAAAAATGCGCGCTTCAGGCAAATTAGCTGCTGACGTGCTCACGATGATTGAACCATACGTCGTGCCAGGCACATCAACCGAAGCACTAAATCAACGCTGTCACGACTACATCATTCAACACGACGCAATCCCAGCTCCACTGAACTACAGAGGGTTTCCAAAATCAATTTGCACATCAGTTAATCACGTAGTATGCCATGGCATTCCACGATCTGACAAAATTCTCAAGGAGGGCGATATTATTAACATCGACGTAACCGTGATAAAAAACGGCTACCACGGCGACACAAGCAAAATGTTCACCGTCGGCAAAATAAGCACCCAAGCTGAAAGACTCCTAAAAATATCAAGAGAGTGCATGTATATTGGCATCAACCTTGTAAAGCCAGGCATAAGCCTAAAAACCATCGGCAAAGCCATTGACGAATATGCACGCACCCACCACTACAGCAGCGTACGTGAGTATTGCGGGCACGGTATCGGCAGCCAATTTCACGAAGAAGGACTACAAGTACTACATTATGATGAAACATCCATTCCCGATATCAAGCTTATCGAGGGACTCACCTTCACCATCGAACCTATGATCAATATCGGCAAAAGATTCACCAAGACACTCAACGATGATTGGACAGTAGTAACCAAAGACAGAAGCCTATCCGCGCAATGGGAACATACACTATTGTGCACCAAAGAAGGAGTCGAAATCCTCACCTTAAGAGACGGAGAAATTCAACCCGAATACAAATCCTAGCCAGAACGAGCCTCAATAGCTCACGTACACGCAATTCATACACGAACCCAAGCCTAATCAAACAATCGATTAAGCACAAAGAACAATACACAGACAAAGACACACCACAAGCAGGCAGAGTTTATCAGCAACCTTCCAATCAAGACTTTAGGAAATCAATATCAGCCAACAGCTGACAAAACCCTGATGAATTGCGCAACCCGAGCTACACAGGGACAAGTAAGGCAAAACACCCAAGACCATTACACAGGACTTTCAGGAAACGCAAGCTCATGCCGTGCACGCCAATCGGCAGTGACATAGTTTACAATAGCAGTCTTTCTAACACCCTGGATCGACCTCTTCTCAAACCCATGCCAAGTCTTATCACTTGGAACAAAGGCCATAGCATGATTGGGAAGCGCAACAGAGGAACCAACATGTTCAGATGGAGATGCATAAATATCAGTACCCAACAGGTCATGACCAGGACCATCCGACAAATAAATCAACATTGTAAATAGTTTCGCACCGATGTCTGTGTGCGGCTTCAACCAAAACCCATCCGTATCTTGAGTAAACTCAATACGCAAATACGTTCCCGACAAATTAACTTTAAAGTGAGATTCAACAGCTTTTACAACATCGCTACTTTGAAATGCTTCAGCAACAACACCGAGCGCATAATGCTTTTTATTGTTATCCTTGTTAAAATAGTGCCTATATTTGTCATAAACATTTCGCGCACCATAGCCATCAGAATAGTCAAAATGAGGAAAGGACAAAGTCTGCAGCTCTCGCAGAATAGCTTCAGGAAACAGCCCTGCAAGCTGCCAATATGGATAAGGCTTTGCCGCACAAATGCCATTTTCCAGCGCTTTTTTTATTGAACTTATAGTTTGCTTCATTGCAGACACTTCAGACACGACAACAGACAAAATTCACACCCTCAATACATAGCCTCATTATACCACAAACAAATTACATTGGCACACCCATTCTCAAAATACCAACCATGAACTCTCAACACCCATCACAAGACAACATAACCAAGAGCAACCCTATACCCAAAAGCATTATAAGGATATGACCATCAAGCACGATTTACCTGATGACACATTGACAGATTAAAAAACTTGGCGGCACAAAAAACTCAACAACCACAGAAAATTCAGAAAAAATCACAAATCGCAAGACCCATATACCTGAGTCACACACAAACGCATACTCAAAAATACTTAATCTTTAAACCAGAGCCCAAGCAACTCAAGCACTCATACCACCGCGACAATACTATTGGCATGTCAGAGGAAACCCAACACCAAAACGCAACCTCAAACACAATGGTCCTGCTTCTTTACAAAGCCTCTAGAGACACGACAACGATGAAACAACACACCGAGATAAATAATCTAGTCATCAATAGCAAATACTGAAAATCCAGATGATGTATCAGTAGAAAGAACAGGAACACCATCAGCTAGAATTTGGGCACGATCCGCTGAAAAAGCAGACCATTTCGACGCACCAAAAATCTCAACATAAGCCTTGCCACTGGCACTGACCCACCCTCGCTTCGTCCTCAATTGATTCAATAACACCTGACTATCACCAGAAACTCTCAACCGGGAATGCTCAACGGACCCAGAAAGCCTCATAACGCCTGACTTAGAATAAATATCTACACGATTTGATCCAAGCCAGTACATATCTAATAGATTTTCTCGCTTTTGGACAATGGTACAGTCATCAAACATTCCTTTTAAGACCACGTTTCCAGTCGTATTAGAATTTAAATACCATGATGATTGCTTTAAGCCATCACCACTCAACGAACAGGCATCGTAGAGATTAACCTTGTTAATCTGCGACACAAGCTTCTTCCCACTTATAACAACGTCATACACAGACCGACCATGTTGACCATGCAAACGAAGCACGTCACCTGAATCACTCAAGTTAACATCAGAACCAAGCGCCTGAATCTTACCCTCAGGCCCCTTAGGATCTAGCAAAATAGACAAACCACCTTCGCAGTCAACACGAGTGAACTCAGGGGTTTGCCGATAACCAAGCTTACCGTTGAATCTCGGCCTTTTCTTCGCCACTGTTAATACTTTACCTTTATCCAAATACTCATCAGGCGCAGGACTGTAACACTCAGGAAACAGCTTATTCCACAACGATGTTGCACGCCCAACCAACTTGGACGCCAACCTACTTGTGGAAGAAGGTTGAGTGACACTCTTCTGATCTGCCACAGCAGTAACAACCAGCGCGAGGATGCACAATCTTTCTAAAAGCGGTTGACGCCAATCAAGCCTTGACATGCTTCTGATCATAAAATTCAATCTCTATTCTTCGGTTGTCTGCTCCGATTTCAGCAATCCTATTAGAACTAACAGAATGCTTTCCACCAGGATGACCTACATAACGCATAGAATTCTGCACCCCACTTGACCAAAGCCTTGCAGCAATTGCATCAGCTGAAAAGTTCCTCTGCTCAGTCGAGAAGGAACTATTCGACGCATCAGTTGCATAAGATGTTATGACAATTACCATATCAGGATTTTTCTTGGCAAATGCAACAACCGGCGCGAGTTTCGATTCCGCAGAATCCAATAACACAGGCTGATCCAGCTCAAATAATTCAGATGTACGATACACGAAAACCTGTTTGTCCAGGAAAGCAAATCGACTGCCATAAGACGTCGAACCAGAGGCTTCATCGCAGTGACTGGAACTGCAACCGGATAACACCAAAAAGGCACACATCAGGATAGTTAGGGCATTAGCTGGACTTGATAAAACAGACTTGGTCAAAACTTAATTTAGCGTTAAACTACTAACATTACACCCCTAGTTAACCCAAATGTCAACCTCATTAAGCACTTTAGCACATAATGACCTTTCAGCATGCCACCCTTTACGGTTTTTTGCCACCACCATTATTCAACATGATTATTCACCTTGCAAGCGTAAGTAACTCGATCATGCCCTGAATAGTCTTGAACTGTGGAGACTAAACCGAACCCTCGTGACTTCAAACGTAATCGCACACGCTCAGCCTGGTCAAAACCATGCTCAAGATACAACCACCCGCCACTTCGTAACTGCAACAACGCAATATCAATAATTCGCCAAATATCAGCCAACCCATCATCGTCAGCATAGAGCGCCAAATGTGGCTCATACCGATTAACTGATGAAGAAACGTCCGTACTTGATCGAGAAATATACGGCGGATTAGACACAATCAAATCGTAAACTTTCTCAGCGACAACAGAGCCCAATGACCACCAACTATCTTCATAGAAAACTACGCGATTAGAGTCAACACCACAACGAACACGATTCCTTGTTGCCAGCGCAATCGCATCAGCAGAACAATCAATACCTGCCATATACCATTTTGGACGAGCACCAGCCAATGCAAGCGTAATCGCACCACTACCAACACCAAACTCCAAACAATCGCGAGCATCATCATCATGCATTGCCAACACACATGAAACCAGCCGTTCTGTATCAGGCCTCGGAATCAACACAGACTTGTTAATCTCTAATTCAAGATCCCAAAATGATACCCTACCCAGAATATAAGCAACCGGCTCACCGCTACGGCGACGAGCACACATAGATCGCAATTGCGCCATCTGACTGTCTGACAAACAGATAACACCATACACATCAGACAAAGCACACTGCTTTAAGTCTGCAATAAAATAGCGCACATCCAACATTGCCGTCTCAGAATAATCTTGAAGAAAATCAGCCAGCGCATGCAACTCATAATCTTGATGATTTGTCATGCTGTCTCCTCAACAACATGGTCTAGAAAACCGTCAAATTCATCAACAACTAGTGATAAGACACCCTTTCTAGCAACCAACCATTGTTGTAATCGATAGGATAATTTCTGTCTAACTGAGGCATCTTTCACTAAAGAAACGATGCTCTGTTTCGCCTCATCTCGAGACAAACAACATCGACTTAGATTCTCAGCTTCGAGATCATTACACACGTCTCGAAAATTTGACATCGAAGGACCATAAACCATTGGAACACCAGCCGCAACGAGCTCTAGCGGATTTTGCCCACCGATGTGCGGCGCAAAGCTCTTTCCGATTAGCCCCATATGCGCACACTGGCAAAGCATTTGCATTTCGCCAGTCGTGTCAGCAATATGCACGATAACACCAGTTGAGGAAACCGGCTGGCTACGCAATGTATACGACAACCCTTTTGAAGCCACTTCAGTTGCAATATCATGACCTCTATCAGCATGGCGAGGCACAAGTATCAATCGCACATCACAACCATCATCAATCAATGACTGTAAAGCCTCAAGCAATATTTTCTCCTCTCCAGCCCAGGTTGACGCACCAATTATAATGCATGTTTCGGGCTGAACATTGTGAAACCCCATCGATGATAGCAATACTTGACGATCATCTTGATTGATACAAGGCAAAGAAACATCAAATTTCAATTGGCCAATCGCCGACGCTTCAGCTGGACAAATCGATAGCGCCTTTAAGCGCTCAAGTTGCCCGCGAGAAACAAATAAAGCCTTAGAGATATAGCCATACAACCATCTTGCAATCATCGGAAATTGAATGAACCATTGTATGGTTTTGTCAGAATGTCGAGCATTGATCAACCAAACAGGCACCCCACTAGATCGGGCTCTATGCATGAGTTCAGGCCATAACTCACTCTCAAATAAAACAACTAGATCTGGCTGAATTGACCGCCAAGCATTGGCCACAAAAGGAAAAAAATCAAATGGAAAATAACCAATCCAGATCCCAGAACAGTGACCAAAGCGTTGATTCAAAACTGTATGAGCGGTTGAGGTCGTCGTCGTAATGAATAATAAGCAATCTCGTCGATTATTTAAGGATTGAATCAATGGACTAGCCGCCTGCGCCTCACCAACACTCACAACTTGTATCCAAAGAGACTTTTTCTTCTCACGCGCTTTAACAAACAAGGCGCCGTAAAAGCCAAAGCGTTGTCGCACAGTTGTCAGAAATCGCCCACGCTTGATTAATCTTGGCAAATGTAAAGGAAATAAGACCAGAAAGGCCGGCACAAAAACTAGTCGGTAAATCCAGATCAACATGGTCGTAATAATACCAAAGACAATACCAAATAGCCATACTTCATAGAGTTAGAACAACTTGAACGCGAAAAATCCTGAACGACGTGTAAAATATAAATTTGATACGACAAATTGAAATAATATCATGAGAGCATAAAGATAAACACAATAATAGCCACCAAAATAAATCGTAATCAACGGCCCTAAAAACAATAATACACAATAAAATAGCACATCCATTTTACCAATAAACTGAGATTGGCCTTGAGAAATTAATGCAAAATTCAACATCGGATAATAAAGACCTCCAACCAAAGATACGATCGAAAATAATATTAAGAGCTGATAGGCTTGATTTGATTGCTCACCAAATAAAAACAAAATATCATAGCCATAATAAATGACAATACCCAAGGCCAAACAGTTTAATAAAATCACTGATCGATTCGCCCGAATCAAGAGATTAGTGTCAACAAGGCTATCGCCAGACTGGCGGACCAAATAATCAAGACTAGAATAAATCAAAGGATAAATTGACTGAGGGATTAAATAAAATAGAATCGATATAGATAAAGCCAAGCTCAAATGACCAACCATATGCTCACCCGAATGAAATACCTCAATGGTCGTAAGAAAGATCATAACTGGCAGACTACTATACAAGTCAATCATCAAAGATGAAAATCGGTGACTTAACCATTGATCATCAACATACAATCTATCAGTGAGACTAAACGTCTTTCTCAACGGGTCTCTTAGCAAGATAAAAACACATAAACCTAGCACAAAAAACTGAAATAATGACTGTGACACCAGAAACAATATAAGATGCCAAACAGTAGGAATAGGCGCCCAAAACATCCATGCATAAACCAGAAAAATCCAAAGGAAGTTTTGTAAAATCCCGACTAGAAAATCGTATAAAACAACATAACCGAATGATAATAAGTAAACTGTCATAATTGACGCAATGGATAAAAAAGGGGCAGATGCAATTGACCAGAACGCAACGTGAAAATGCGCAAGTTCTAAATACTCCATGGTATCGAGCCAAACAAACATCAAAACAAAGAAAGAATATGCCACCGAAAAAATAAGAATCAGCTTCAACAAATAACTACAATGCCACCATATAAAATCCATGTAGCGATCTGATTTCTCATGCAAATAATTAATAAGAAAACGTTTTGAAACATTCTTAGTACCCATCGCAAGGGCAACACTAACCACAGTCAAGATTTGCTTTGCAACCATCATATCACCGTATTGCTGAATAGATAAATACTGCAATAAGATCACGCTCATATAAAAGCTCATAGCATAAGAAGCACCCGCAATACCCAACACACTAAATAAATTTACCAAACATAAAGATGACGATGCACTCTGATCGCTTGTAGACTTATGATCATGATAATGGTGATCACCCAAAGACTTAATTGCAACCATAGTAGCGCTCCAAAAAACAATCTTATCTATAGTGCAAGCAATCTATTGATTTTGCAAGTTCGCAATTTTATCTGCACTATCTTGTTGCTGCAGCGGCTCAATCAATAATAGCAACGCTCCTTGCAATATGAGATCGAGCTTATACAGCGTTAAATTGATACGGTGGTCACTAACGCGACCCTGG
>DCKN01000096.1:9880-10715 GCA_002320385.1 Proteobacteria bacterium UBA1673 | reverse complement strand
TGGCACAACAAGAGCAACTTGGCAGTACTGCCAGGGCACCTCGATGGGCAGTGGCATACAAGTTTCCTGCTGAGATCGCAACCACTCGAGTAATCAGTATCGATGTGCAAGTTGGCCGAACAGGCGTCATCACACCTGTAGCAGTCTTAAAGCCGGTATCAGTGGGTGGTGTGGTCGTTCAACATGTGACCTTACATAACTATTCAGAACTTGCGCGAAAAGATGTACGGGTTGGCGACTGGGTCTTGGTGCGAAGGGCAGGGGATGTAATCCCTGAAATTGTCAGCGTTGATAAGGTATTATCAACTGATCGTCAACAGCCACCACCGATACCGCAACAATGTCCAAGCTGTGAGCATGCGCTTGAAGCAGAGCCGGATAACATCATCATTCGTTGTCCTCAGGGGCATGCTTGTAGGGCTCAGCTTGTCGATGCGCTATGGCATTTTGCCAGTCGAAAAGCTGTCTTTATTGAAGGGATGGGGCCAAGAGTCATCGAACAACTGGTATTAGGGGGTTTTATCGCTGATGTTGCAGATTTATATGAATTGAAGCAGGAAATCGTGCAAGGGCTACCACGAATGGGGGCTAAGTCTGCAAAAAACCTCGTTAATAGCATTGAACAGTCAAAAAATCGAGCGTGGCATCGGGTGCTTTATGGCCTAGGTATCCGAGAAGTGGGCAGTAAAACGGCACAGATTTTAGCTAAACACTATCCCAGTTGGCAAGATCTAGCGCTCGCTGAGCAAGATGAGCTTGCACAAATCGATAGTATCGGGCCGGTAATGGCAGAGTTTATCCAAGCGTATTTTCAGGATGAGCGTCATATCGATAT
>DCKN01000096.1:5931-9582 GCA_002320385.1 Proteobacteria bacterium UBA1673 | reverse complement strand
TATCCAAGCGTATTTTCAGGACGAGCGTCATATCGATATACTCAAGCGCTTAACTACCCATGGGGTGATTGCGGTGGCTGAACAAAAAATAATTGAGGGTGTATTAAGTGGCCAGGTATACGTCATCACGGGTAAGTTTAATCAACCACGCAGCGCACTAAAAGAATTATTGGAGTCTCTGGGTGCTGAGGTAAATGATTCGATTACAAAAAACACGACGGCACTGATTGTTGGCGATAAAGCCGGGAGTAAAGTGGCAAAAGCCGACAAGCTTGGTATTCCGTGCATCGGTATTGAGGATTTACAGGATTTTCTCAATCAGTAGATCAAACCAGGCTGATCGTATGTATGGTGATTTATCTATATCATTAATGCTATTCCGGAGGAGGTAATAGACCTTCCTCTTGAAGAATATGTTTAAAGCCTTGTCGATAATTGGGAAACTCAAAGCGAAACCCAGTATGCAGTAGGCGGGCATTATTCAGCTGCTTATTCGATGCATGATCCCCAGGTTCACTGGATTCATCGCGCATATCCTCTGGAACTGGCAAGCCAAGCGTAGCGCTGAGCCAAGAAATTATGGTGTTGATGGGAGTTGGTTCATGATCACTGGCAATATAGAGACCTTCATTATAATGAACACGCATCAAATGGTAGAGACTGCGGGCACAATCAATCGCATGGATACGATTGGAATAGCGTAAACTATGGCATAAATGACCATCTCCTCGCTTAAGTGCGTCCAGTAGGTAGTGCCGATTCGTCCCATAGATTCCACTAAAACGAACAATCATTGAGTCTAGTGCGGCGTCCTGAACGACCTGCTCCCCAGAAAGAATGACTTTCGCCAAGGGGTCATTGCCGGCACACTCGCTATTCTCATCCACCCATTGGCCATGATCTTGCTCATAAACGCGGGTACTTGAAACATACAGTAGCCTAGGCTTACTTGCACGGTTTTGATAGTGGCTGATGATTTTTTTGGCACCCTCTACGTAAATTTGCGCATAGGCATCATGCGCTCGATGATCGCTGCTTGGGCAATAGACAATAAAATCAACCTCAGGAAGATCATGATCATTGAGATGTAAAATATCTTTGATGATGAGTTGATCACATACATGGTCTTGCTTACTGCGCTTGATACCAGTCACATGGTGCTGATCTTTTTTAAGTTCTTGCGCTAAAAGATGACCAACATGGCCATATCCAGCAATCAAAACACGCACGCTCATAGTAAATTCCTCTATCCTATTACACTGAGTATAGACCGAACATGCCAATACTGCAGTATTTTTTCTCCACAACACCCAAATTAAATCTTAGTCTAAATCAAAGGGAAGAAGTCATGCAATCAGTCATAGCGTTTCTGATAATCATCGACGCAACCAACTTAATCCAATGACAAATAAAAGTGCAATTGTAACCAGATTGGGATTGCTGCATAGATCATCGCCACATCATCGTCGACATGACCCCGAATAGATCGACGCAAAAATAGTTTTTAGAACAGTGCGCAAAATATTTATGACAAAACAAACAAGATAAACTATACATCTATGCAAATCCGAGGAGCATAGCATGGAAAAGCATTATCGAGAAATCATCAAGAAGATGGGTGAAGACATAGATCGAGACGGGTTAAAAGATACCCCAAAACGCGCTGAAAAAGCAATACGCTACCTGACCCATGGCTATGAATTGAATAAACAAGATGTGATCAATAATGCATTATTTGAGTGTCAAAATGATGATTTGGTCATTGTAAAATCCATCGAGATGTATTCTTTGTGCGAGCATCACTTATTACCATTTTATGGCGTTTGTCATATTGGCTATTTACCCAATACGCACGTATTAGGCTTGTCAAAGTTGGGGCGAATCGTCGATTTATACGCAAGACGTTTGCAGGTGCAGGAGCGGTTAACACAGCAGATTGCTGAGTTTGTTGCCGAAGTCACAAAGTCACGAGGAACCATTGTTATGATCGACGCAAAGCATTTATGTATGATGATGCGTGGCATTCAGAAGCAAAACGCTCAAACCATCACATTAGCGGTGACAGGTGAGTTAAAGACCAATACCCAATTGCGCTCGGAGTTTGAGCGAATGATCAATAGCTAGTACACCAAATTTTAGGAATCAACCTTTTAGCATGGCCAAACCCATGATACGTGATAACCTTGAATCACCGATCAGATTGTTTCAGATAGATGTCGATCGCACCTGTGCCACCACTACGACGGTCTGCACTTTGATAAGCAAGTACAAAAGATGCGCGCTGTAGGATCATGACTACAATAGCTTTCATCAGAGACCGTCCCTGATTATGGTGGCCAAACCCACAGATAATGGTCACTTTTCTTTGACGTTGCAGATAAGCTGCAACCAAAGCATATTGGCAACTATCATAGGCCTGTTGCCCGGGAAGGTGGTGTAAGTCAAGGATGCGATAGGCTTGAAAGGGGTATTTAAAAATTTTCTTTGCTTGGCGATCCGATAAACCAGATTGGCGATAAGACAACACCTCATCGCCTGAAATCGGATCAATGTGATGACGATCGTAGGCTGGCAAGTACAAATACGATTGCAATGTCTCAATACTTAGATTGTTATCTGAATCCACAGCGTTAGACGGATCACGAAGCGATTGCCGCTCAAGGTCACGCAGTGCTTGTTGCCACATGCGCGCATCGTCATCTGTTGAATCATTGTGGTTCATTACCATGACCTTTACACAAAAAAGTATCATAGCAATGATTGGCATAAATGCCAATGATAGAGTGCAACAAGATTTCAAGCCTAAACTATTGATAATTTGCATAGCAATTAGCCAGATGCCCACCCTAAGGCCCTACAATGACATGGTTAAACGCCTGTGTATCAGTGATTGGCTTGTTACCGAACTGCGTCATGACACCGAGCTCAGAGCGCATCACCAGTCCTGATGAAGCAATAACATTCATAGCGTATCAATGGCGCGAAGACACATCAGTCTTGCGATTTAGCGGCATGGGTACTTGGAGGAAGCATCGTGACATGAACATTGCCTGGATAAAGGATGGTATCGCGACTCGATGCTGGTTGCGAGACATGGCTATAGGGGCGTTTTTTATGCAGAGCGATACCCTGTTCACATAAAGCCATACGATCGCCCCAGTAAATCATGCCATGACTTTGGCTGGTATTCATATCGATGATGGCTGGCGTATCAATTGATGACAAGACCGTCCACAGCGCGGCTTGTGGTGAGCATATCATCCCAGTTCGTGCTTGAATAGACCAAGTAGCGTGTTGATGATCCAAGGGCAGTACGCTGCTTGCTCGCCAGCGAGCAAGCGCATCCTGCCAGTGTGCGTGGATAACCAAGCGTTGACGGTGAGGATGCGTTGAGGTGGTATTAACCGCGCCAAGCGCCAGTTGTGCTTTTGCCTGCGGTTTAACCACGGCTGTGATTGATTGTTGACTATTGGTGAGCCTGGATGACCAGGCCACAGGCGTTTTTTCCTTGGCGTTAAAAATCAAGGAAAAAGTCGGGGTGCCTTGTTCAAATACGCGGGCGGAAACTGATACTGTGGGCTGCATAGGACGATGTTTGAATTGCCGCCGTATCAGCGCTTGCACATAGCGTTTACTCTGACGGTCCGAAAG
>DCKN01000096.1:0-5614 GCA_002320385.1 Proteobacteria bacterium UBA1673 | reverse complement strand
CTCTGACGGTCCGAAAAGTGACTTGTCACACCAGCAAGCCAATCATGGTGCAGCCACTGCAATTGGCCATGGGCAATCCATGGCAAATCGTCATCAGACTGCTTTTTAGGATACGTCGTGGCTAGTAAACGCCATTGAGCATGCGCGCCTAGAAGTCCTTGTGCATTGAAACCTGCAGCCATCGACTGACGAGGGGTGCTTGATGCTAAGCTTTGTAACCATAGAACCTCCGGTTGCATATACACGCGACCCATTGAAAAAAGTGTGTTGAACCCGAGTGCAAGCTGTTGCTTTTGCACATTGATGGTGGATTGTGTCGCACCGAATCGTGTTTGGTGGCGATGACTAAGATTCAGCATCAGTGCTTGAAGATGGGTATCGATAGGCGGTAGGCCATAAGATGACGCTGCAGCTTGATTTGTCGGCAATCCAAGCATCAGTCGCGTAGCGCCAGAGGCATGGGCCTGGGCTAAGTCAGTATTATTGACAAATTGCTGAATGGTCTCGGTCTCCCCATTTTGATCTGTTAAAGATACATCAATAGGGTAAGCACCCGTAGGGAGATCATATGAATGAAGTAAATGACTCCCTGATGTCAAAGTATTCTGCTGTATTGTGCCAGTTGGATCTTTGAGCTCAAGCATCCCAGAGCGGGGCATAATGAGTCCCAACCATGGTTGCCAAGGTGACCGCGATTGAGGGCTTGAGGTCCAAGTATTGGGATAGCTAAAAGCAACCCCAAAAAACGGTTGTTGTCGGGCTAGAACATGGCTTTGAAAGCGTTTATCATAGCCGATGTCAAGTTGAAATGCGACCGGCATATAGCTAAATTTTGCCGACTGCCATTTACAATAATGTGTCTGGCATTGCACGCGATAGTTAAGCTGACTGGGGCCATGAGATAGAAGTCCGCGTTGGTCCAGAAAAAATCTTTGATGATCTTGATACCCATCACTTGCACTCACAACGGCAATTTGTTGATAACCAATTCGTTCAGCAAGCACTGATAACGTGAGACACCCAGCGGTGACAACGTAGCATAAAAAGCATCTTAAAAAATTTGTATTGGTAAAATAAGTCACCCATCGGCTGTGAGGTGGCATGTGAAAATACAAAGTAAGCATACAAGTCATCATTGATACCCAACTATCAGCATGGCAAAAAAGTTCAAACACCACAATACAGTCGTCAACATTCAGATACATGGATGATCCAATGCATGGCAAACACCATAGTGACAGCAAGCAATCAAAGCATGATCATCGATCATTACAAGAAAAATACGTTCGATGCATAGGATTCGCGGCAATAAAAATGTTAAAATCCCTTAAAATAGAGAGTATCAAATACAGTGAAGCAAACAAATCATGCAACATCTCAATTAAAAGAGGACAGTCCCAGCTCAAATCTAAGTAATACGCAAAAAGAATTTATAGAAAATACAATCATGTTATCTGAAGAAGAGTTTCTTGCCCCGACGTGTCATAAACACCCATTAGACCATGTGCGTCAGCGCGTAGATATGCTCATCAATGCATTCAGGCATGAGCAATCACAGGGAGATTTTTCACTCGTCAGTGTCGTCTATCATCACCCTAATCGCATCAATCGTATCGACAAAATGGGATCCATCATCTCTTATGGTGATGTTCGCCTGTACATATTGAGCTGTTGCGACACGATCCTGAAGCAAATCATAGAGCAGCACCACCAACCGTTGAGTGAGATCAACTGGGATTATCAGTTTCTCAAACGACAAACACACGCAATGTTGGATCACAACAAGACACTGATCAGTACCAGTAGCCTAAAAGAGCAAAACGAAAACAATCTCATGAATACAACTGCCATGTATCATCATGCGCTCTGGAATGTGCCACGCCGAGACATCGTTTCAAATAGGGCGCAGGAAAGTCAAGCCCATGATAGACACAGCATGGGCCATTCATACCAAGAAATAGACCCTGCAAACGAGACAGTTGACCGCTTCCTGGCATTTATGCTTGGAGATCTGGTTTCATCGCCAATAACCAATCAAATGGTGCCGACACAGACTACCGAGCTATCGCCGTCACCCGCAGATCAAGCCCAAATAGATACGGATATTTCGGGTATCACTTCAGATCGAACACATGCCAGTAGTGATGCATCACCATCCAGCACTGTGGCGGTCATTCAGAGTGGATCAATCCCTGCTAACACGATGCTCACCCCAGCTGTATTACCGATATTTTCTCCGGGTAACGTTTTTTTACACCAGATACAAGCCATGCAAAATAGCCAGCCACGCCGATCGGGACAACTAATCCACAATATTGCTGGTCACTTTTATCGGCAATCAGCCAGCCTGTGGCAAATATTAGATAGGATTGATGGCGTAATGCAAGACCGTTTCTCCATGCATATATGGGCCCGGCAGCTACAAGAAATGACGTGGCCATCTAGGGTCAATGTACGACGCCATCATACAAACAGCGTGAGCGGTCGATGGCTGGCACATCCGGTCGCCATTGCGCGAGAGTCGATACGTATTCGAGCAACCAATCCATCACGTCAAGATCTACATCCAAGACCTTGTCCACAAGAAATAGATTCTGACGATCACCACGCTGAGCATCACGCGATAAATTGGCATACATGCTAGACCGATCAGCGCGTATGGGTGTCTTCAGTCACATTGGCGTGATCTGCGCAAACAGATGACAGATGTCTTCACAGGGATCAATGTTCCTTTTGGGTAGGCGTCTGCTGTGCTTGCAGCTGCCATCATAATTCGCTATGCTGGCCAGAAATAAGGAGTGCGTGATGTTTTTGAACCGATTGCTTGGTCACCTTGGATTTTTCTTGATGGGTGTGCATGCGTATGCACTGACAGAAGAGGTATCACTGCATGTGCGTAACAGCACCAATGAAAAATGGTATATCGCCAATTACAGCACCAAAGAAAACGGAAAATATGAACCAAGAGGCGGAATTGTTGTGGCGCCGAGAGATTTACGAACATGGAAAATAGCATTTCACAATCTACCCGAGAAATGGCCAAATAATACTCAGAAAACCCTAATTGGTCACTTAGAGTTGTCGAAAAGCTTAGAAAAAAAACATCAGGTGTACAACACTGCTGATATTTTCATAATCAGCGGTGCTGGTAAGCAGAGTGCTTGGACCTGTGAGACATTCAATCAAAGTCTTGGCTGTAGAATAACCACGCAGAAAGATAAAAAAACCCTTGATCTTGTCATTGGGAGGCACTAGCGCTGGGTTGAGGCAATAGTATTGCTTTGTCTGCGTTCGCCTATCTAGTAACGAGCATAGCCAAGAAGGCTACCAAACAACCACACCGATAAACACCTTCCGTGCGCATGTTATCCGAGCACAAGACCAATCATCATAGAAGCGCTGAGTGGCTAAATACCGTGACCGTATCGCCTAACCCCTGGGATGAAATCAAGAATGCAAGGGCATGCAGCATTAGCAGATAGCTGGCAGGCTCTGATCCCAATGATTCAGGGATGTCGAACCAATAAAATAAAGCACAAATAGATAAAAAACAGTACGTTAATGCGATAAACCAACAAGTAAGACTTGACTAGCATTGTAAAAAGTGATAATATTACATTAATAGTACACATAATAAGGATTAAAAATAATGACAAGCCAATTCATAACCCCAAAAGGCTTTGTGCCACTGGAAAATTTAATTTATTTTAATATCATCACGATCGTTACAAGCGTTGTTGGCTTTCCATTGGTATCAGCTTTGGTGGTGCCATCATTGCTATTAACCATGACTGCAGGCTTTTACAACATGTGTCGGCACTTGGCCTCAAAAGATGCGCTGTGCATCGATGTCATCGGACAAAAGTCTGTAAATACCTTCAATATTAAACATGCTGATGAGTCTGATATCATGCGCTTCATCGGTCAATTAGCACGATTAGTAACAGTAAATGGCAAGCTATTTAATTTTGGATCTGAGCCATCGACAACAGCACAAGCCAGTGCGCTCTTTGCGAACCTCAACAGATGTTGTGGCACATGCAGCCATTTCGACTGTCGTCACTAAAGGAGAGCATCATAATGATTGAAGGACAATTAATTTGCTGTGGAATACTGTTGGTGGGGCATTGGTTATTGGTGATCCAGAGAACTGATTAAAAAATAGTTCATACCTATGGCGGTCTTGTGATGCCAGCATCAGCATGATAAAATACACTACGATCCGGCTAAATGAAGGTTTGTGCCCCAGGTCATCAACCATTAGCCCGATAAATTAACAAGGAATATCTCAAACCCCATGAGCATTGCACCACCCAAGGCACCACAAGTTAAAACCGCATCGTCTGAGACACAAGCGTATTCAAGCGAGGCCACGTTGCGCCATGGTCTGGGTAATCCTTATGATTTGGATGAATGGCAAGAAGCCATTAAAAGAACAGCTGCATCAGGCGCATACAATTGGAATGATGCGGCGTTTGCATTCACCGACAACAGCCTTGATGTGACCCAGGCTGAAAGCTACCATGCTGAGATACAGTTGCCAGATCATATGGTTTCTTCGAGAGAAATTATTCAAAAGCTCAGAAAAATCCAAGAAGCGAACAAAAAACGCTCTGAAAAATTGACTCACCGTCGACACGAAGAAGAAAAGACCTTCGAGTCGTTTACCGCTGGTCCCGGACGCTAATCCATACCTTAAGCATAAACAACAGCACAATGCCACGACAGGATCGTATACTGGGTGTATGTGCGCTTTGACAAATCATCGGTATTCACCAAGCTTAGCGGGGCCCTCAGTCATTTTCAGAGCACAAGCATTGCCAAACAGGCAATCAACCAGGTATGATACTCGTGAAAACCTAGAAAGATGAAAGTAAGGCTTCTTGAAGAGAAACCAACAGATGCAGTCCCCAACAAATAGACCCAGCGCCATACAAGAAACGTCAGAATCGATGATGCGATTTATGCTGTTTTCTGCTGCAGTACACATCGTTTGGTGGGTTCATAAATATGGTCGGTTGAGACAGGGGCGCACAAGCAATCGCTGGACCCATTATCCAATAGTGATGCTGGCACATGCGCTCTATATGGCCTATGGCGTGATATACTTTGATCGAGGCTTGATCAATACCATACGCTGGTATGCATGGGTGATTGCGGGGTATTTTTTAACGCAGATCTTGCATCAACGGGGCCGCAAACCAAACCTAAGGCATCGTGAACACTCAGAAGAATTGGCCTA
Source organism: Proteobacteria bacterium UBA1673 (assembly GCA_002320385.1). Taxonomy (GTDB): domain Bacteria; phylum Pseudomonadota; class Gammaproteobacteria; order Comchoanobacterales; family Comchoanobacteraceae; genus UBA7916. The sequence goes on along the minus strand of DCKN01000096.1, from coordinate 372 downwards.
TGTTTGCGTACAAGGTGTTGCAATACAGCCTGTAGCCGTAACCGATCCATCCAGCCGAGTAATGACCACAGTATCCCCGGAGGCGATAGCGCGTGATGATTATCAAGGAGACAGTGTGGCAGCCAACAATCAAGCGCTAAGTCTTGATGACCAGCGCACGCACCCAGAATTCCCGCATGATCATTTGCCGATAAGTACGGCAGACGCAGCATACACAACTTACCGATATCTCAACCTAGATGATGATATTAGGCTATGTGATGATACCAGCACCCAAGCGCCCATGGTCAGAGCCACAGCAGTCAAAAAGTGACAACCACAAAAGGGTCAGACAAACCACCATGCGAAAACATGATGATCATGGCACAAAAA
>DCKN01000114.1 GCA_002320385.1 Proteobacteria bacterium UBA1673 | reverse complement strand
CCTTGGCAAGGTTGTGCTCTACCACTGAGCTATTCCCGCAAAAATCTTACAGCTCAATTTTTTTGGAACGCAATAAATACAATCCAAATGAAATCAGCGTTAGTAAACATGAAGCATATAGTAGCACGAGTCCGACCTGATAAACAAGATCATTTTTTGCATACAGGTAAAAAGTTAACAAAACTTGGCTAACAAAAAGCAGTGCAGTCTTGACTTTAGCCGTTTTGGACACACCCAGCTGCTCCGGATAACACTTTTTTATGTAGTAATAGACTCTTTGAGCACTGAGATAAGCATCCCGCGCAACAATGCAGATGCTGGCAATCAACAAAGCCGGATGATGGATCGATCGATTGATAACTAAGAGAGCGGCCCAGCTCATGGCCTTATCAGCGAGGGGGTCAAGAAGAGCGCCAAAATCGGTCTGACAGCTCATTTTTCTTGCGATAAAGCCGTCGAACCAATCACTTAGTGATGCTGCGATAAAAATACCCACAGCGTAGCGCATGTCAACAGTTGCCATATATAAAAAAATAGGTACCAGCAAAATGCGTGCACAAGTAATGACTGTAGCGAGAGTAAAATTCACGGTATTCATAATTTTATAGTAGCATAGGCCTGGTTTTTGATTCAATATCGTGAATGCATTTAACAACATCATTTACCATCCATGCCACTAGCAACGGTCATCGTGGTGGCGTGACAAAGTATGTAGCAATGCATATTTGTTGGTGCTTCAATCATAGAGCAACACCATGGTTGATGATAACCCACAAAAAAGTTTGATGATTCAATCGGCAAATAAAGATGAGAACATAATTTCGATCAGAAGAATGCATGCTAGCGCGCGGTGACGATAAGGGACATCCGGTGCGTGCAAAACAACAAGGTACTATCGTGCAACGCCAATAGCGACCGGTGTGCCAGTATTGTTACGTAGCGCTTCTTTAACAAGTTTTCGATCAATTTCGATCTGATAACCCTGCGCGTTCATCTCTCGAATAATTGCATAAACATGAATTGGGTCGCCGCCTCGGTAAGGTCTTGTTTTTTCATAGTAAACGTAGCCATTCTTGATGCCAACTTTTTCATCATCAGTGATAAAGTGGACACGATCCTTTACGGACACGAGAGAATGCAATTCAGCGACATCGCGATTAAACATTCGAATACAACCTGAGCTGACTTCCTTTCCAATCAGTGCCTCATTATTAGTTCCGTGGATTAGAATACGTGCTTTACTAGTATAGATTGCGAAGGGACCTAGCGGGTTATTAGGCCCGGGTGGAACTGATGCTGGTAATTTCTCACCATATTTATTGTAGTGATAAGCTGCAATAGACTTTGGGACATTCCAATAGGGGCCAACTTTTTTACGCACAACATAACCGGAAAAAGTAGGTGACTTCCATCCTGATCGACCAACAGCAATAGGATAGGTAACGACAGTTCTTTCATTGACGAAATAATAGATACGCTTTTCAGAGAGATTAACCACGATGCCATTGCGCAATGACTTTTTTGGCAATATGTGTTGCGTTGGAATCAAGAGCACTTTGCCTCTATTTTTGCTCAAGCTCTTAATCTGTGGGTTTGCCCGGCGTAATTCCAAATAGCCGACATCATAATAATAAGCCAATGATTCCCAAGAATCGCCGCCACTAATGCGATGATATTGAACTTTACCAACAACATCGCTGTTATAATAGATACGATAGGTCGCAGCTTCAGCGCCAGTGGTAAATAGTATGAGACTTAAAAATAGCCATTTTAATCCATTCATTGTCAAATTCCGTAGATATTCACTTAGGGTATAGACGACAACTATTATTTTTGCAGAAATATTTTTAACTTTAGGTTTACGCGGCAATCAAGCGGCTTATAAGGTTAAAGATTTATTATTAATGTTTATTTAAAGAGTTATTAATTCAATGGTATAGGTATTGATTTTGGTTTTTAATAGAGGGGTAAGAAAAACAAGAACATTTTTTAACAAACTGCTCCGATAACAATTGTGGTGACAAAACGAAAGGAGATATCCATGACCCCAAATAGAACATTAGATCAGCAAGACAAGCACAACCGAGCGAGTGCACCAGAACACAGTCCATCGTGGTGGGCACATCTACTCAGTTTAATAAGTAGCCCCGCAACAGATAACTCACCAATTACTCGTTCGATTTATGATGAGAGTTTGCTTAATACAATCGAGATGAATCGATCACTGTTAATGGTCTCTCCCCTAAGCTTAAATCGAAATCCCTTTAGTCCAGCTTCAGGAGCAATGCAACGAAATGGCTATACAAGTATGCTGTCCAGTCCACTGCTGTCAAGATTGGTGCAAAGTGTAACAAGTCCTGAGGTGAATATCTCAAATGACACGCTTGCAAATTGGTCGCCATTTATCGGTGGGGGCAAGGATACTGAAGTCAATCAATATGACATTGATATGCAGCCGCTCACAGCAGAGAGTTTATCTTTTAGTGCGACAAACGATCGCTTTAACAAGGCAATGGAAGCGGCAGAGTGTCATTTTATGCAAGCGAATGAAAAAACTGCATCTGGGGATAATGATTCTGAGCTGAGTTATACAGAAAGTGAGATAACCAGTGAACAATCACGCAGTGACAGTGCTTCACACAACAGTGATGACGAGAGCGGGATTTTTGTCGAATTAGCGCATGAATACAAAGGTAAAGTTCAACGAGATTCGCTATCTACGACATCGAATGAGTCATCTGACAGCGATAACGACAAGGAAAATCTCAACAGAAAGTCAGGCAGGAAAATATCTGCACCAAGGAACTACAGCCCGGACTGTTTCAGAAAAAATCATGCAGGCAGGAAAAGAAAGCCTATGGCAGATCATGCTGAAAAAGACACCGCTCATAAGTTTGCAAGGTTCAGACCCTAGATGGGGTACAGAAGCGGACGCGAGCGCATGAATGGGTCGGCATATGGACAGAATCAAATCAACGCAAGTTTTCTATGAGCGTTGCAATGCCCATACCCGCCCCGATACATTGTGTGGCAATGCCATAGCGTCGCTGATGGTAATGCAATGACTTCGCAAGCGTTCCAACGAGGCGTATGCCAGTTGCGCCCAAAGGGTGTCCGATGGCCAATGAGCCGCCATTAGGGTTAAGCTTAGCTTCAGGTATCTCAAGCTCCCGCATGGTGGCAAGCACTTGACTGGCAAACGCTTCGTTAAACTCAATCGAGTCGATATCTTCAATGCGCATTTGGGCTTTTTGTAAAACTTTTTTGACAGCAATAACAGGACCCACACCCATAATCTGTGGCTTAATGCCTGAGACGTTCATCCCAACAATTCTAGCAAGTGGTTTAAGTCCTAATGATTTTGCTTTCTTTGCATTCATTAATAAACAGGCAGACACCCCGTCGTTGGTTGGACAGCTATTACCTGCTGTAATCACGATCGGGCGTTTTAACGTAGACTGAATGCCTGGAATCGGCATCAAGCTTTGCAGTTTATCAAGTGAACTACTCGATCGATAGCCATCATCGATCTTAAGTGTAATCTCAGGTCCAGTTTGCGTGTAATCGCATTGCTGATCTGCGTCAAAAATTGGCGCATGCGTTGTCAGTGGAACAATTTCACCATCGTAGAAGCCATTTTTAGATGCAATACCGTATTTTTGGTGTGATGCTAAGCTAAAGGAGTCCAAATCTGCTCGGTCAATCTGGTACATATCTGCAACATTCTGTGCTGTCTGAAGCATCGTGCACAACGGAGAAGATTGTAAGATCGGTTCAGGGATTGCTTGTTTGAAGAAATCAAAATGATTTTTAGCCTGCTCTGATTGTATGGCATTATGATGTTTGAATAATCCAGAATTGATTTTAGTTATTCGTGTGGTTTTTGTCATTGGCCACATGAGCGCTTTCTCCATGCGCTCAACGCCAATGCAAAGGCCGACATCGTAAGAACCCAGCATCATAGCCTGTGTCATTCTGTGAATCACCTCCATGCTAGAGCCGCATTGTCGATTGGACTCAAATTTACTGGCTTCATAAGGAATGCCTGCCAGTTGAGCAATCTGTGCTGAGCCCATGTTGAGAAGTTCACCTGCTTGTCCTACCTGCCCCAAGCCAACCTCTTCAATCATATCAAGCGTAATCTTAGGGTTATCTGCCAACAGCGCATGAATAATCTGTACTGCAACTTCATCCAGACGTGTTGCAACCAATGCGCCGCGACCACCTCGTGTGAATGCACTTCGTTTCATATCAACAATTACAATTTCCTCAAGCATTAAAATACCTCCATAATCAGTAGCAGAATCATTGCAGTTATTAGCACAAAAGATCAGGGATTGCATGAATAATTCACAATCATTGTAAATTAGCAATCGTTAGCGTAGTTACATCAACAATATAACGAGTGATCAAGGAGGTTGCTATAACTTGTGATAACAAAGATGCTTGAGGGTTTTCTGATAAGTATTCATTAGAAGCAGGGGCTGTCGAGCACAAACTCAAGAGGGTATAGCAAAATCGTCATGGTTTCGCCAGCGTTATAATGATCGACAAGACACTGATTGGTTGATTGATTCTGATAGGTAGGATGCAATATCGTCAGTCATCCATTCGTGACCAACTAACTTTGGCAACAAGGTTTGACAGGTTCTGAAGTAAGTGTATGCTGTTTGTCTATGTTGGTATATCGACGATGAGGCTTCATGTTGGTAATAGTGGCCCATTGTAAAAAGTGCTATAAAACGCAAATCATCTCGCTCAGAAATCAGTTGTGATTGCCGCAGTCTTTGCACATTGGTATCTAGTAGGCTATTGTGGGTATGTGGTAAGCACTCTATTCGGCTAGCAGTGATAAGTGCACTGAGATAGTTGCATAAAATAATAAAGCCTTGATGGCGATCACTATGAGCGCAATCTTGAATCAGATTAAAGGATTGACCAAGACATTCTAAGGCCAGTACAATTTGATCTTGACGATGCGATTGTGTCTGGAGTAAGAGATTTGTAGAATACGCGTGCGATGCTGATTGACCGGCAACAATATCAGAATTTTCAACACGAGGTAATTGATCAACACTGCGTGTTCTTGGAATTCTTTCCTGATTGAACAGGGAATGAGCGCCTTTGCAATCAAGGCGCTTAGCAGTGCACCTATCGCCGTCATTGTTTTGGAGGGACGGTTCAGAATGATGGGTTTGAATGTGAGATGAGTGCAAGCATTGAGCGAGTTTGTGCCAAGAATGCTCCTCGTATAGTGTATGACCATAAGCATTATTCAGTGCGACAGCAAGTGTTGTTCTAGAATACGGTAAGAACCAAGGCAAAGTAGTACGGGTATAGGCTTTGACAAGCAGTTGCTGAAAAAAATTCATCAACATGATTGGTCCGATTTTTCGATCTTGATACAAGTTTGGCAGGTGATATGTCGTTTTACTGTGCTCGTAGGATTTCGCGATTGATAACAAATCATCGATCACTATTCGTATGATTGGACGGTCACAGATACAGTCTTGATCCTCATCGAATAGTGATAACATGCGTTGTTGAAGCAGGGAGTCGTGGGTGATGGTTTGAATTAGATCATTGAGGTAACGAAATCGCGGGGTATCGCTCGTGGACCGATGTCGATCAGTGCTAATACCCCGAAATATTGACAAGCCAAGATAATGGCATAGCGGTTGTCGAGAGTTGAAAAACAAAAATCTCAATAGTCGACGGTATGGGTGGTCAATAAGCGGTTCACGATCCAGTTGAATCGTAATAAAAATCAGCGATAAGCAAGACATAAAACTGTCATGGTCAACGTGATTTATCAACAATGATACTCCAATATCAACGAGTATCATGGTAATTATTAATGACAGGACTGCGCGTCTGTAGTCAGATCGGTGTGGCCGGTGGGAGATAACCACTTCAGTTGAGGATTGCACAATTTTTGATGGTTGGTACCAAGTGAGCAAGACCACAATATAGTGAACAAAAACTATTAACTGAGCACAGCGCAAGATCACACCAATTGAAAACAGGTCGCACAGATCTTTTATCGGCAGACAAAGCAGAAATCTAAGCATGAGTAAAAAAGAGATCAGTAACCAAAAGGTATGGTCAGATGTTTGGTAAATAGATTTAAGGATTTGTTCAAACCAACGCATACGTTTATCAACTAAATCAATCAATGGTTCGAGGTGTGACCCATAAAAAGAATAGGAATAGCTTGATAGAAATTGATTGATATTACTCTGGTAGCAGCATATATACGTAAGTAATAAGTGAGAATACGAGGGTTGGTCAATAAGTGACATCACCATAATTAAGACCCAGGCCAAACAATATGCGATGTGATGAGCGTTTAAAGGACTAATCAGAGGTTGACGTGTAGGGCATGACATCGGTGGGCAGAATCAAGCAGTTATGTTGAGTAGATTCAGTAGCGAGAGCATAATATGTAACCAAATTAAAATCAATATAAATAAACATAATTAATTGTTAATCAGGCAGTCAAGCTATTGTAATATTGTGTGATATAACGTATAATAACATTAAAACTATTGGAGAAACAGATATGACAGCAGAAAACAATGTATCAATCGATGATCTAAATCTTACAGCCTCACGAAGAGCCGTCCTCGACATCGTCATGCGATCTGAAAAACCCCAGAAAGCCTACGATATTCTCAGTGACCTTCAGAAAGTAATCCCGCACGCTAAGCCACCAACAGTGTACCGTGCATTAGATTACCTCATCAACAAAAAGCTTCTACACAGGGTTAATGAACAAAATGCATTTGTCGCTTGCAAGCAATCCAGTAAGTGTCATCACGGCCACACGCACCGATTTAACATGATTTTCACTTGTACCAAGTGCGGGATTATTTTTGAAGAGTCTAACAGTGTACTCACCGCCGTGGTCTCTGAAATGGCCAGCACGCTGGGTTTCCGGACTGACAGTAAAATGATTGAATGCCCTGGAATCTGCCAGAATTGCGCCAGCGAAATCGCATAGATCAACCCAACGCATCCAAGACTTCTAAACAGCACCAAATGGTGCTGTTTTTTTATGGCTGTTTGTGCATTGCTAACCAAGGCATTAAAACTTCGTTATAACAGTCATCTGCCACCAACGCAATTATCCACAAGATTAGGTTATAAAATGCGAAGAACCGCGAAAATAATAAAAAAGTAAATAATCTAACAAAGCGCAAGACTTAAGCAATCAGATAATGTACTATTTGCTTAAGGCTTTCATAAGAAATTGGGCATTGCCCTAGGGTAAAGGTGAAATGCGATGAAACGGGTAATAATATTCCTTGGATTGTGTCTGTTAAATTATCCAATCTTTGCTCAAAAATCAGCTGTATTAGCGATTCCTGCAGACAATAATGATCCATTTTGGAAAATTGTTGTCAAGGGTAGTCGTGACGCGGCACAAAAGTTTGATGTCAATCTCGAAATTATGAACTACTCAGCGGTCGATGTGCATGAAGAAATAAATGCGATTGATATCGCCCTATCCAAACCCGCCGACACAACAATTTTTTCAATACACCATCAAACGCCTGAATTGATGCATGCGCTTGAATACTCAAGCCGTGAGGGACGATTGGTACAGATCATTAACTCAGGTGAAACAGCAATTATCAAAGCAGGCATTAAAGGAAATTTCATTGGTATGAATGATTACAAAGCTGGCATCAGAATGGGGCAGGGCTTTGATAATCTGAGCGTGGATAAAGTATTAGTTATATCACATTTTCCACCTGATGATCTGGTAGTAGAAGCCAGGCTTGCTGGACTGAAGGCTGGGATGCCTAATGCTGATGTCCAATTACTTGACATCAGCGGTACAACGCAAGACGAAGCTAAAAAGAGTATTTTGAATACGATGCAAAAGAATGTAGCATTGGATGCCATCGTATCCATAAGCCCAAATTCATTAGAAACAATTGATGATGCACTAGGGCTTAGCAAAGGGAATAACACACCGTTTAAGATTGCAACTTTTGATCTTAGTCCTTTAACTGCAGAGCTCATCACGAGCGACAGAGTGCTGTTCGCAATCGATCAGCATCCCTACCTTCAAGGTTTCTACGCAGTTGTCAACGCGAGTCTATATGCTGATTATGAGCTTTATCCGAATGGATCAATTATGACTGGACCAACGACAGTTTACGCACAAGACATTAAATCAATCGATGCGTATATCGGGATCACACGCTGATATGGTATTCTCCAAATTAAAAATAGCCTTTTTATTCGCAATACTCGCGCTCGGAGTGAGCAGTTCGTTAGCGGCAACAACAGTGGGTGAGCGCCAATATACTTTAAAAATTGGCGTTCTCGAGAATGACGCGCCCGCATCGATGCGATTATTTACTGAAAAACCAAGTGGTATTGGTTACGAACTGGTTGATAATATCATCAGAGGTCTTCCTCTAAAACCCAGCTATGTATTTTATCAAAATAGAAAACAGGCGATTGATGCAATAAAAGCCAATCAGATTCAGGTACTCGTTGGATCCTATGAAGAGAACCCTGATCTTGATCAGTATAATATCAGCAGTACATCACCGTATTACATCGATGAGCTGGCAATCACAACCACTAAAAAAGAGATATCGATGGTAGAAATATTATCACTGATATTCAATCGATTATTTATGATTACGTTGATCGGTTCATTATTAATAGGCACATTATTCTCGATAATATTATTCTTCCTCGAGAAAGATAAGCATCCACACTTCAAAGATTGCCCAACGTACGAGAAAGTAAGCTATAGTTTTTTTACCATTTTTAGTTGTTTTTTTCGTGATTTACTCTACGACCCAGTGACATCATTGGGTAGGATTCTCTTTGGGGTTTGGATGATTTTATCGGTATTTGTGATCACGATTTTGGGTGCTCTGGTCACGTCGTCGGTGTTGCATCTGATGAACCATGGCGGACATTCCATCCACAATATCGAACACCTTCGCAACAGCAGTGTTGGAATGCTCTATGGGCAAACAAGATTAGAGAAATTATTAAAGAAATCTGGGGCAACAACGGTAGAGTTTTTAGATTCAACAACAATGTTCGAAGCATTGAGAGATTCTCAAATTGATCACGTTGCAACTGCCAGAACCAATCTAAACGAACATTATAAACTGCACCCAGAAGACACAACAGTACTGGTCACAAGCACAATATCGCTTGGCTACGAGGCATGGACATTGTATATGAACAAGCACTACGGCAACGTTATTTTCGGAAAGCCATTGATTGAATCATTTAACCACAAGATCAATACTTATCGGAAAGATTTTCAATTATATGCAATATGTAGTCATTATATTCCTGATCCAGCACATTGTGTGTTTTAGAGAATACTGAACGGACAGTCAAAACATCAAGCACTTGACAAAAAAACCACCAGTGTTATAATATAATAAAATAAATCGGCCTGTGCGGTGATATTCCAGCTTCCATTAATAATCAGCCCTCTAATCCATCATATTGTGTTTATGCTACTACTTGCCGCAACCTGCTTTGTGGCCTGGATTTTGATGCCTGATTTACAGATCTTACGAAACAAATGGATTATCTGCTGTAGTGCTTTGCAATCCCTATATCGTCAACCAATAAATAATTCGCCTGATGCTATTTCAAAAAATTATAATCAGCGCTCTGTTATTCAGGACTCAGCGCGTCAAGATGTGTCCAGTCATCAACTCAAAAAAAATAGTTCAGATCACTATCCACCTAGAAAACGCACTGAAAGTCCAACATGTGATCATAAATCATCGAAAAAGAGAAAAAACTGTCCGAAAAAAAACTATAAAACGTTATTCCCACTCAATTGTAATACTGAACAAAAAGACAGTGTAGCGACAAGGCCATCGAAAGAGATCTTTGATAATGCCTTCTTTCAATCATCTGGGTATAATCGTTCAATATTGGGATTACAAGAACAAGTGATCAGTATGTCGGTCGCCGAGTACGACTATTATACAACATTAGGAAAAGATGACTGTCGTGTTAGTGTTGATTTGAATCATGGTGAGCATTATGATGCTCTTTGCGATGTTGCAGAGCTAATTAGGGCAATGCACGATGATCTCAATACGTTGACTGATCAGCTCACACAGGTAGAGCAGCAGATACTGAATGTTCGTGACCCAAAAGATCTACCAGAACTCAAAAATAGCCAGTCTCAGTTAACAACATCATATCATACGATGATTGAATCGATAAGCAATCGCGCGCAAGTCTACAAGCGTGTCAAAGAACGATTTGATCAGCACAACAATGAAATAGAACCGACATTGAATTATCAAAAATCAATCCAAATAAAAGATGTCATCGACGAGGTCACGCAATATTATACCAATCTGCAAAATGCATTCAGCCATATGATCATGTATGATGTTCTTACAAAAACAAAAAAAGTTGTCAGTCATAGAAACGCTTTTGGTGATTATCATCAATCGACCGCTTCAAGTTGGGAAAACCACACAAAAATACTCCCGGTTTGCATTGCGAATAAGCATACTCGCTTAAGTGCGCTGATCATCAATCGCAATATTAAAAAGGTCTACGTTGGTGATCAAGAATTAGATTCAGGAGCAGTTGATGAAGTCCTTGGTACACTTGGGGAAGTTTATGATGACTACGCAGTGATAAAGTGCTACAACAAGCAACAACCGCAAGGAGCAATAAGTATTGCCGAGACGTCAGCATTTCTTGAAAAAGGTCTTGAGATGGCGTATTCAACTGTCGATGATTACGAGCAGCAGGAGTTAACATTTATCAATACCATAATAAATAAGAGTAATGAAAATTTCAGACCCATCGGTAATGGATATTTATTACACCGTAAAGGTAGTGAAATCAATTTTATTACTCCATGTGCGCAAGATGATTCAAGAAAACACAGTACGGTTCATTTTAAACCATAATTAGCGTCTTGAAATGTCTTCGGGTAGTCAGAACAAGACTGCTTAAATCCTCCATCAAATAATTGTAGATGCAGATAAAAAGTTGTGAAGCATAAGCAGACAACAACAAAAGCCGCAAGTTAACTGCCATGCCAGCGTAGCCGCATACTGATTGCAAAAAAAGGTTGGCTTTTTTAAAAGACTGTCTCAATGATCTGCATTCAAACATGCTTAAAAAAATCTTAACTGTTTTCTGAACAAATGTCAGCAATTGTACAATCTCACACCCAAAACATAGTCACGAATGACAGGACCATGCACCGCAATCGGCAATTGACACCACTAACTGTCGTCATCCGTAGTTTGATACATCGCAGTCAACGCTTGACAACTTTGTTCGGTATACGAATCATTATACCAGCTCGTGCTACAGCATTGAGTTCCATATTTAACGTTTTGTTCAGTAGCATAGGGGCCTAATGGATTGAGACACCGCCCTTTTTTATACTTAACCCCATTTTCCAACGTAACGCAGGAAATATCATCTTCTGTTGGCTTGTAAAATGCCTGACCTGCTTCGCAATAGCAGGTATCATCTTTTTCCTGTTTAATCGTAAGATCATTGTTAAACGTTGCCATGGTATAACAGACCTTATCTTCGACACAATATTGAAAACTGTTATATGAATATTCTTTCTTCGTCTGATTCTCTAGACAGAATGGCGGCGCTTTAGACGCGGGATAGTACCCATGACCGGCACAACTATTAGTCGTATAAGCCGTTGACTCTACTGCTACACCTTGCTCATAAAGCATCGTATAACATTTCCCCTCATCTTTACCATCAGAGACGGTACAGAATGATTCCGTATCGCTGATTGTTTGTAAAGTCTGACCACTAGCGCAACAAAGGCTATCATCGGCCAAACCACAGACGGAACAGGATGGATCAGGTGACTGCGACCATTTGTTGTCTGACCAAGATAGCTCACCATGGCAAACGCTGGTTTTATCATCAACGCAATAGTCTTTCTTATCGATGGTTTGTTTGGTTTGGCCATCAAGACAGCTTGGACAGTTAGAGGAAGGATAGTAGCTACAGTCAGAGCAGGGATCACCACTGTAAGCCTTTTGTGTGGCCGCCACACCATTAACATAGGCCATGGTGCTGCATTGACCGGTTGCGTCATCAGTACAGAATGATTGACCGTCGATTGTTTGTAAAGTCTGACCACTAGGACAACAATTGCCAACGCATGATGTGCTTCCATCTTTTTCAGTACAGCTTTGTACCACCCCACAAGCAGTGCATGATGGATCCTTGGGTTGTGACGCTGTTCCGCCTGACCAGTCCAAAACAGAGTAACAGACACCGGTCTTATCATCAATGCAATAGTCCTGATTATTGATGGTTTGTTTGGTTTGGCCATCACCACAGCTTGGACACTTAGAGGCAGGATAGTAACCACAAACAGAGCATGCTCCATCCGTGTAAGGGTCTTGATTATTTGTTGCATCAAGTGTTTTATAACATTGACCACTGCCCGGATCTACACAGAACAATGTCCCGTTTTGATCCTCCATCAGACCTTGACCACTTTTACACTGCAGGTCTGATCCTTCAGGGAGATCATCTTGAGTAATTGTAATCGGCCCACATATGGAGACATCTATACATTGTGCTGGAGAATCGCCTATCTTGCAGCTATAGCCGCAAGCTGAACGGGAAGTACAT
>DCKN01000099.1:12328-15283 GCA_002320385.1 Proteobacteria bacterium UBA1673 | reverse complement strand
ACTGTCCTCGACAGAACCCGGCTTATCGACCAACACTGACCTGATTACTACATCAGCGGACAGGAAATGGCAGGTAGCGACTTATTAACATCAATTTCTCTTATCTACTCTGGAGCAGCAATCATTGCTACAATTGCGCTGTTTTCACGTCAATCATTAGTGATAGCGTACATCACATTAGGGGTGCTCATGGGGCCCTACGGCTTTAAAGTCGTTAGTGATGATAATTTGATCCAAGATATCGGCCATGTCGGCATGATTTTTCTTTTATTTCTCGCTGGACTGCATCTTGATCCTAAAAATCTTGCTTCTATGTTACAAAAAGCGGTTGTTGTGACCCTAAGCACATCGATTGCGTTTGCTGGCATAGGTTTTTCCATTGCGTGGAGCTCAGGCTTTTCAGTAATCGATTCCGCCTTGATTGGTGCAGCGATGATGTTTTCAAGTACGTTATTGGGGTTAAAGTTATTGCCTAATCGGCTGTTACACAGTGATCATTTGGGCGAAGTGATCATCAGTATTTTATTGATACAAGATCTACTCGCTATCTTGACCCTGATCGTTTTACAAACATCTGGACACGATTCGCTTACAACCTCGCATCTTTTCAAAGTATTTATGTCAGTGCCATTATTGTGTCTTTATGCATTCTTCATCGAGCGATTTTTTCTTGCTAAGTTGTTTAAGATGTATGAGTCTGTGAGGGAGTACCTATTTATCACCAGTGTCGGCTGGTGCTTGCTCGTTGCACAAATTGCAACCTGGATTGGTCTCAGTCATGATATTGGCGCATTCATTGCTGGTGTCGCAATCGCGACAGGCAGTATTTCAAGCTATTTGTCTGAGTGTTTTAGTCCTTTGAGAGACTTTTTTCTAGTGCTCTTCTTTTTTGCCATTGGCGCGAATTTAAATATATGGGAATTGCCTAATATTTATACCCCAGTGATTGTTTTAACCATTGCTATTATGGTAGCAAAGCCAACGCTATACTGGTGGTCTCTGCTACGGTCGCCAGAGGAAGAAAAAATTGGTTGGGAAGTAGGTGTGCGTCTTGGGCAAGCCAGTGAGTTCTCGGTACTGGTTGCACAGGTTGCGAGCCAATCACGTCTGATTTCCCCACAAGCTGCAGCGGTTATCCAAGCAACAACAATCCTTAGTTTTATGATTTCATCTTATTGGGTAACGCAATCATTCAAAACGCCAGCGATGATTAATAAAACCGTCGACGACTAAGATAAGGTGCGTTGTTTTCCTTCACAAATATGGGTTCTAGTCGCACCAAATAGAAGGCTTTGGCGGCAAGTATACAAAAATGACTTGCAAATACGGCCAATTTTCACTACATTCATGAGATAGAATTTTTACCAAAACCGATTGAATGCAAGACCTTTCATCCGTTATTGATCAACAAGAGCTTGAAGAGTGGCAGCTTGCTATTGATGACTTAAAAGCCGAATATGGCGACACCACCGCTCAGTTACTTATTCAACATATTGCTGGTATGCAACAGACTGCTGCAACAACAACCAGTTTAAATGGCTACCAGAATACGTTTGATCATACATACGATCAACCGATGCCAGACAGCGATCGCTACGGTGAGCAAGCGGAGAAAATTAACCTTTGGAATGCCATGGCAATGGTTGTTCGCGCCGGAGCAAAATATGGTGAGCTTGGCGGTCATATTTCAACATACGCATCCAGCTCACAATTGTATCGTATCGGGTTTGACTATTTTTTTAAGGGAGATGAAAACCACGAAGGAGACTTAGTTTATTTTCAAGGCCATGCGTCACCGGGAATGTATGCGCGGTCGTTTCTTGAGGGGCGCCTTACAGAAGAAAATCTTGAGCTATTTCGTCAAGAAGCCCATGATCACAAAGGCCTGAGTAGCTATCCACACCCATGGTTGATGCCTGATTACTGGCAATTTCCAACCGTATCAATGGGTCTTGGGCCACTTCAAGCAATTTATCAGGCAGATTGGCAGAAATACCTTGATCATCGTGGGTTTCAACAAGGAAAAAAAAGAAAGATTTGGGCTTTTTGTGGCGATGGTGAGATGGATGAGCCAGAGTCAATCGCTGGACTTAGGCATGCCTCACAACAGCGTCTCGACAACTGTATATTTGTCGTCAACTGTAACCTTCAACGCCTAGATGGTCCAGTTCGTGGGAATGGACAAATCATAACCGAGCTAGAGCAGTTATTTATCGGCTGTGGTTGGCGGATCATAAAAGTCATATGGAGTAGCGGTTGGGACAAAATTTGGCAACTTGATACCAAAGGGAGCATCCAAAAAGCATTATCAGAGCTTGTCGATGGAAAGTTACAAGCATTATATGCGCAGGGACCGCAAGCTTTACTTAATGATGTGGTCGCGCGATATCCTGACACAGCGCGTATCATCAATCAACTCAGCGAAGAAGATATCGCAAACTGCTTGCCAGGAGGGCACGATCCAGTCAAAGTGAGCACTGCCTATCGCCAAGCAAAAGAGGCCTCGGAACAGCCAACAGTCATTCTTGCCTACACCATAAAGGGGTATCAGCTTGGCGAAAAAACACATAGCAGAAACATTGCACACAACAAAAAAAAGATGTCACCAGAGGATTTACGCACCTATGCGCAGCATTGCCAGGTTCCACTTACAGATGCACAGATCGAAGCAGTTGAATATTATCATCCGGGTATGGACAGCGATATTGTTAGTCATATTAAGCAGCAAAGAGATAGTCTTAAAGGCTATTTGCCAAAGAGAACCATTAGTGATGTCAAACTGACCTGCCCAAGCACAGAGCTTTGGCGAGCATTGTGTCAATCGACAAAAGATAAGGCTGTCTCAACCACAATGGCTTACGTTCGGTTACTCAATAACTTACTAAGAGATGATAAGTTAAGTCGTTATCTTGTGCCAATCGTAGCCGATGAAGCAAGAACGTTTGGTATGGAGGG
>DCKN01000099.1:11026-12026 GCA_002320385.1 Proteobacteria bacterium UBA1673 | reverse complement strand
AGCAAGAACGTTTGGTATGGAGGGGCTATTCAAGAAAATTGGTATTTACGCATGCGGTGGCCAACAATACCAACCTGAAGATGCTCAGAGTATTATGAGTTACAGAGAGACACAAAGTGGTCAGCTAATCCAAGCAGGACTGACTGAGGCCGCAGCTGCTTCAAGCTGGATTGCAGCAGCAACGTCCTACAGCACATCGAACCAACCTGTGATCCCCATGTATATTTTCTACTCGATGTTTGGCTTTCAGCGCATTGGCGATTTATTATGGGCAGCTGGAGACAGCCGAGCACGCGGATTTCTTTTTGGCGCAACTGCCGGCAGAACAACACTTGGTGGAGAAGGGCTACAGCACAATGATGGGCACAGTTTAGTCATGGCATCTTTGATACCAAACTGTGTGAGCTATGACCCATGCTATCAATATGAACTTGCAGTCATCGTTGCAGATGGAATTCGGCGTATGATGGTTGATTGTGATGACGTCTACTACTACATCACCCTCATGAATGAAAATTATACACACCCTGATATGCCAAACGGCGCAGAAGAAGGTATCGTCAAAGGCATGTATGCGCTGGCTAACCAAGATACCAATCCTGATATCAAATTGCTCGGGTCTGGCGCTATACTGAGAGAAGTTGAACAGGCTTCAGTAAAGCTCAGAAAAATGGGGTTCACCGTATGCGTATATAGCGTTACTAGCTTTACTGAGTTAGCGCGAGAAGCACAACAACTAGCAAGAAAAAGTATATTAACCGATGCCAAGCAACAATCGCATGTAGAGAGTCTTCTCGGCGACCAAACACCTGTAGTGGCTGCGACAGATTATGTCAGAGCTTATGCTGAACAGATTCGCCCACACATCAATTGTCCCTATCTTGTCCTTGGAACAGATGGTTACGGGCGCAGTGATTCTAGACAAAATCTTCGTGAGTTTTTTAGTGTAAACGCTGACAGTATCGTCTACCATAGTGTTTGGCAACTGGTGCAGTCAGGA
>DCKN01000099.1:0-10711 GCA_002320385.1 Proteobacteria bacterium UBA1673 | reverse complement strand
GTGCAGTCAGGACGAGCCGATACACGTTTATTAGCGCAGTTGCGTGACAAGTTAGACAGTGATCGTATTGACAAAGATCCAACAATCATATAGGAGCGAGCTGGTGTAATGAGCAACAATGATACAATAAAAATCCCTGATTTGGGAGGCGTTGATCAAGTAACTGTGTTGGAAGTTTTTGTTTCTGTGGGAGATAAGGTCACCTACGATCAAGCTTTGATGAGCCTTGAGTCTGAAAAAGCAAGCATGGATGTTCCCAGTGATCGAGACGGTGTCGTCCAACAGATCTTGGTGAGCCCGGGAGACAAAGTGCAGGAGGGCACCCCGTTCATGGTGTTGTCCGGCGATACTGCGACACCTAGTGAATCAGCATCTTCACCAAATTCGAGTGATGCCGCTGCAATCAGTGATAAGCCCCAGGTCGAGTCACCCTCGTCAATAACGGACTATGCTTTGAGCAAGGCAAACGGTGAGTCCAAGAGCACCCGCTCAGAGCAAACAGCGAGTACGAATCAGTCGATGGGCCTGACGGCAGATACATCTGAAAACATATCAGTAAAAAACGATGCCAGCAGAAAAAAACAGTCCCTTGATCAAAAAGTAAGTAATGCCAGTGCTAATGTTCACGCAGCGCCATCAGTTCGAAAACTTGCGCGAAAGTTCGGAGTCGACATCAATGTCGTGCCTGGGACTGGTCGGTCTGGTCGAGTAACCATTGAAGACATCGTTAAAACTGTCGAAGCCAGATTGTCACTGATCAAGCCTCAAAATAAGGCTGGTCAATCGTGGATTGACCCTGCAAAATTTGGACCTTGTGATGAAAAAATATTGGGTAAGATAAAAAAAGCGACTACATCTGCTATGGCACAATCATGGGCTCATGTCGTACATGTTACACAATGCGATAAGGTCGACATCACAGACCTAGAAGCATACAGAAGTCAGCACAAAGATTCACTCAAGAAAAAATCTATACGCTTAACCATGCTCGCCTTTATCATGAAATCCTTGGTACCGGTATTGAAGAAACACCCTCACTTAAATGCGAGTTTCAATAGTGATACCCAACAATTATGGTTGAAGCATTATTACCATTTTGGTATCGCCGTTGACACGCCGTCTGGGCTGGTAGTACCAGTTATTAAAGATGTTGATCAGCGCAGTATCATTGACATTGCACAAGCATTAGGAGAGATCAGTCTACGTGCGAGAGAGGGCAAATTAATGCCAAAAGATCTCACCGGCGCAAGCTTTACAATTTCTAGCTTAGGTGGGATCGGCGGAGAGTATTTTACACCAATTGTGAATAGCCCACAAACTGCTATTTTAGGGGTGAGTCGGGCACAAATGGCGCCAGTATGGCAAGGCGATGCTTTTCAGCCACGCTTGATGCTACCGTTATCATTAAGCTATGATCATCGAGTGATAGACGGCGCAGAGGCAATGCGATTTTTGAATGATTACATGCATGCGCTCACGCAGCTTGCCAAGCAAGATCTGACAACCGTTTAGTCAAGTATTTGGCAGCACATATCAACTATCGGGTAAGTCTCTGGATTATTTTTATTTGTATGTGGTATCTCACTGTAAAATGCGACACATACTGAGGAATAGGTATGCGCTTACCGGGGCGGTTTTGTCTTGCTTACGCTATCGATCGACGTCGATCGGTCATTTTTCACACGCTCTTTTCGTCTTGACGTTACGTCCTTGACAGGAGATTGATGCACTGAAATCATCTTCGGCTCTATAGAGGCGTATGGGTCAAACGTTTTGGAGTGCATCGATTGTTGAACCAATGATTGTATGACTGGCTTTGTGAGATGGTGCTTGTTTTCACTATTGATATTCTCTAATACGGTTGATAAACACTGAACCATATGGTTTTTACGTGCTAATGGGTCTTTTTGCGCATCATTTAAAACATGATGCAGATCTCTTGACTGCAATAGTGTCCAGGTGGTTAACGGTATCGTGTTGGTAAGATGATAGGCGCTTGGTAAGAAACCACTCAATGTAACAATTGGCGAATAAGCAAGTCTAAGCACCATGAGTAGTGGTGTAAGTGACAACATAGCCCCTAGTTTCAACACAGAGCGCCCTGTCTCAGGGGGCGAAAAGTTTAAATAAGCTTTACGTACACTTTGAAGCTCCATGACCTTAAGATCACGTAAAATATCAAGCTGTGACGAATCTGGTAAGTGGTTAATTTTATGCATAAATGATTGAATTATTCTTTCTTGTACCATCGATTGGCTCATGACATCATGCGTTTGCTCATTCAACGCGCAGGCTTGATTCACCAGTGTTGATTCACTGATATCATCAGGATATAAAAACATTCGTTTTAACGCACTGAGGTGACGAGACGTTTTACTGGCTACCAAGGTAAAGAACATGCCGAAGCCAAAACCAATTTTTTTCCGACAGATAAAGTCTTGCAAGCTTTCTTTTTCAATATCAAAAACAATATTTTTGAAAGGACGACGAGAAAGACCGTAAATTCTACCTCTGGTAAAATGATAGTTAGCCATACCAAAATCAATTCGGGAAACAACGAGATCATTACTAAGACGTCGAATAATAAAATTACCAGGATTAACGTCATGATCAGCTATTAAATGGGAAAAGGATATTTCTTCAACCAATCTTTTTAGCAGTGGTTGATCAGGATTGAGGGAATCATCTTTTACCTGATTCTCAGATATAGCATATATTTTCGCAAGAACATCTAGGTCACGAATCGCAACGGTTTGATCATCATAGATTTGTCGGTTGATAAATTGTCTTAAGAATTTTAATGGCGCTCTAAAAAATGAGACTGATTGATTAAGGTTATCCTCAGAGACCAGAGCGATCTCACGATTAGATTTGGTATCAAAATCTTCATAGCGCTTTCGTAAAGCATCCAGTTGAATGTTTGGATAGTGTTCTGACATGAGATTTTCATTAACGGTGCGCAGTGCCTCGATACTCTGGCCAACAAACCCAGATAGCGTTCCAAGTGTATTCGGCATATATTGAGAAGCAATGACTGTCTGATTGTTTTCATCGACAAATGCAATTGCGTTAGGATGATCAACACTCGCTAACGATGGATGTTCTTTTAATTCCTCAGAAATACAAGATACCAATAACTCTGCAACATTCTCATTCATCTCCTCTCGTATAGGCTGTAGACCATGTGAGCGCGAGGAGTCAAATTTCATCTGAAATCGCGTACTACCTTGCCAAAGAAAGTCAGATGGAGTCTTATGCAGAACCTTGAGATGCGTATGCAGACTATCATTAATTTTCTTCATCAAATCATGATAGTACTGGCGCTGCGCTTCATCAGCGTCTCGCTCAGACTGATTGGCATCAGCTTTGGTGCTTGGCAAGATGTCAAAAGATAAGCTACCAGATTTGCCCCCGGAGTATTCACCTGATCGTTTACGATTGCGGTAACAGGCTGCAACAATAAAACGTTGCAAATCAGCTCTAGTTAGTTGGTTTTGCGTTTGCGCATAGGCATAGACCAATTGATTAAGTATATTTTGTTCCGAATTAGCACGATTTTTATTATTCAGATGTCCCATAATAGATATGTTCACAGATTAACTATTATATAGACCGTTAATAGCAAGTTGTCAGGTTTTTGATAGATAAATTCAAATGATAAAATCAATGCTGATCATGCCTATCACAGCACGCAGATCGATGACAGGAAATCGGAGAGAATAGCGATGAAAATCAATGGTATTGAGGATGAAAACTATTTTTTACCAGAGTGAAGCTTAACCCATGGAATTTGTTGAAACAGACATGGTAATTAGCCAAACAAACGCGCAAGACCATCATGAGTCTTATGGCTAAAGTTTGTAAATCTAGGCATTGAGATGTATGAAATCATGATTGTTTCAAAACGCCATCCCAGATAGAAGTGGTGTGGATAGTAATTGGAACGTCGATCGTGACTTGAGTGCGGTCGCCACGGGCCGTCCAGACAAGCAACCGCAATAAGAAAGTAGATAGTAGACAATCAGCCCTCAATCAATGAACCAAAGGCAACTGCAATGCTTTGATCGCCATCAATTGTCAGCTTGCCCATCATGTATTGAGAGAAAGCATCCGTCTCTCCTTGATCAATCGCGTGCATCACTGCCCAAGTCGTTGTGATGACAAGCTCAGCATCTTTGTCGTCGTTGGAAACAACATTTTTGTCTCCAGTGCCATCAAGGTACACGATACCTGCATCAGTCATGTTAAGTTTCACAGTATGTCCAAACGGAGGCTTCTCAGCCACTCTGCTTGATATTTTTTCTGTTGATTTGGCTAATAATTCATTCATTTGTGCATCTCCATATGATTAAATTGATGTTTATTGTCCGCTCAGTGTATCTTCGAGTATTTTAGCGAGCGTTAAGTCGCCAGTAATCGTGAGTAATCCTTTCTCAACTGCTTCATCACCAGCAAGAGAACCTTCACCCATTTTAGTGAAAGTATCAACTGTTAACACAACAGTCATATCAGCCTCTTTATTGTCATTAGAGATTGATATATGATTGCCTGTCCCATCGATTATGATGACACCATCACTCCCAAAGTCTAGTTTTACTGTTTTGCCAAAACCAGGTTTGTTTTTAGAAGTTTCGCTGAAGTCTTTAGTAATTGTCGCTACTGCGTCATTGACATTAGCCATAAGAGTTCCTTTAAAGTTTATTGCTCAAAACCAATATAGATCAAAATAAGAGGTTTGTCAGGTTTTTCATGCTTTTTATTTGGCGTGGCCAGCATTGACGAATGCAACAAAATTCACAAAGATTAATACAGATCCCGTATGCAGTAATCAACGCTAAAAATTGACAAGCTGTTTATTTTTACACATCTCTAGAAAATAATCAGCGCATGGTGCATAATCAGAGTCAAATCACCAATTGAACGGGAGCCCCAATTGAAAGTACAGTGTCTAGTCATCGGAGCGGGCCCAGGTGGCTACGCAGCCGCATTTAGAGCCAGTGACCTTGGTTTGAGCGTTTGTTTAATTGAACGCTATGAACAACTCGGCGGGGTATGTTTAAATGTTGGGTGTATTCCGTCTAAGGCGCTACTGCATGTATCAGAGCTCATCAATGCACACAACGATTATGAGAAGTTCGGGTTAGAGGCAAGTAAGCCCAAAGTCAATAAGCAGAAGTTACTCGACTTCAAAGCACAACTCGTTGCACGATTAACGGGTGGTTTATCCATGCTGGCAAAAAAGCGACGTGTAAACGTCGTGCATGGTTCAGCGAGTTTCATCGATGAAGTAAGTGTGGAGGTCACTGACAGCAACGGCGCTAAGCAAACGATTACGTTTGACCAATGTATTTTAGCCACTGGATCACGGCCAATCGAGTTAGGGTTTTTGCCCAAACACAAGCATATTGTTGACTCAACCGGCGCACTAGGGTTGCCAATAATCAAGGGCAAAATGCTAATCATCGGCGGCGGTATCATCGGTTGTGAAATGGCAAGCGTTTATCAAGCCTTAGGTATGCAAGTGACGATTTGTGAGATGCTTGATCAAATCATGCCAGGCGCAGATATTGACTTAGTCAAGCCATGCCAAAAACAATTGGAGGCGCACGGTGTCACAATTTTAACGCAAACCAAGGTGCTTGAGGTCAAAGAAGATGGCGAAAATTTGCAGGTTACAATCGAAAAACCGGATGGCAAGCAAACAAAAGCATCCTTTGCGTTGGTGCTGCAAGCTGTTGGTCGACGATCAAATGCAGACCAAATGAAATGTCAAAATGCTGGTATCCAACTGGATGATCATGGATTTGTAAAAGTGAACGCACAGAACCTACAAACCACCAACCCAAAGATTCGCGCCATTGGAGATATTATCGGGGGACATATGCTAGCACACAAAGCGACTGCGCAAGGACGAGTAGCTGCTGAAATGGTAGCCGGTGAGCAAGTGATTTTTGACGCTAAAGTGATACCATCTGTGGCCTATACCGAGCCTGAGGTCGCTTGGGTAGGGCTAACCGAGACTGAAGCGAAACAGAAAAATATCAGCTATGCCAAAGGCGTTTTTCCATGGGCCGCTAATGGTAGAGCCTTGTGTCTCGGTCGAGATGAAGGATTAACTAAAATCCTTTATCACCCGGAAACCAAGAGAGTCCTTGGCGGGGGTATTGTGGGGAGGCACGCAGGAGATTTGATTGCTGAGATTGGTTTGGCGATTGAAATGGGCTGTGATATCACTGACATTGCCTTGACGGTTCACCCTCATCCGACACTAGTTGAGACAGTAGGGTTAGCAGCAGAGGTTGCTGAAAAAACCGTCACTGACTTATTCATAAGCTAACGGACTTAACGCAATACAAGATGGAATAAACACTAGGAATGGCATGGCAACAATAATTGAAATCAAAGTCGCAGTTGGCGAGCTAATCGACAAAATAACGATCTTGCAAATCAAAAAAGCGCAGATAAACGATCCAGAGAAGCAAAAAAACGTCCAAGTCGAGCTTGACGCGTTGAGCGCAACACGACAAACGTTACCACACAATGATACGTTACACACACTGGAACAGAAGCTGAAACAGATCAATCAAAAACTTTGGGATATTGAAGATGATATTAGGCTTTGTGAAGCCAATAGTCAGTTTGACGATAAGTTTATTCACCTAGCCAGATCTGTGTACATCACCAATGACCAACGGTGCGCAATCAAAAGAGACATAAATAAACTATTTAACTCAGAAATCATTGAAGAGAAGAGCTATCAAAACTATTTGAATGAGGGACAATTGGTAGGTGATGAATCACTTATTTGAACTGATTAATAGGACCAAAGCAAAGCTATCATTGCATTTAGCCAATTCCGTTAGTCATTTCACTGAAGGCAAGAATCTATGAAGAAAATATTGATCATCAAGCTTGGGGCACTTGGCGATGTTGTGAATGCCGAAGGAGCAATCCGAGATATCAAAAATCATCATCCTTATGATGAAATCACATTGCTAACATCCCCCTTATTTGCCAAGCTGCTTAAGGCACACCCATGTATCGACCGAATTGAAGTCGACAGGAGATTACCAAGATGGAACTTAAAGTATCTATATCAGCTCATCAAAAAGCTGAGAGATTACCGTTACGATATGGTTTATGACCTTCAAAATAATAGGCGAACGAATCTCTACAATATGTTGATGCAGCCAATTAAATGGTGTGGCAAAGCACGATTTGCAACCATTCGATATCAACAAGATAACGCTCTACATGATACAAAGAGAAATACTTTAGAAGAACAGCTGGAACGAGCATCCTTGCAGACTAAGTTTACCTGTCATCCAGATTGGTTGTGGTGTCAGGAGCCAGTCGATGATATTCTGCATCGACATAAGATTCATCAAAAATTTATACTACTCTTGCCTGGAAGTTCTCAAAAGCATCCCGATAAACGATGGACAGGCTTTTTTGACTTAGCCAAAAAATTACTTGCGTGTGGCTACGTAGTGGTGTACGCACCTGGTCCAGATGAGCGTGAGCTCATTGATTCGCTACCAGGTATTTGCTTGTTGAACCATGGCGCACCGTTGACCATTCCTCAAGTGATTGGGCTTGCTCGAAATGCACAATTTGTCATTGGTAATGACTCGGGACCAACACATCTCTTAGCCCGGTGTCAAACCAAAGGACTCGCCATTTTTCAAAAAGAAAAATATGTCAACTCAAGCGGTATCAAGGACTACTATGACGTGCTCTGCGCCAATCCAATCAGTCAAGTGTCTGTGGATGCAGTTTTCCAGATCGTACAAAAGCATACCAGTGTGCAGTCAAAAAAATCTGAGTGTCCAGATCAGGTGTAACCGCGAGTTCGTATCAGAAAATATTGCGCTTTGATGAGGGCTGTCCTGGCGCAACCGGGCGATTTAATCACGGAGTGATTTCCTCTATGGTAACGTATTAACCTGTGTCTAATCGATTGTTTTCAACCATGTGTTTCCTATAAACAGCTAGATCAAAATATCGATTATGAGACGGCGCATCGAACGTATCATTAAAATAGATAAGTTGACCTAAAACGAGTGGCTCTGTATGAACAGGCATAGCAACTAGATAGGGGCGTTTTATCACGGTACTATTAAAATCAGAAATCCAGTGCTAACTTACAATCAAAATAGGAGTAACGATTGCGCGTCTGGAATGATCTAAAAATGCATTTTAGTAAGCTGGGTCTATGCAGGCGGTGCTTAAAAAATAGATGCTTTATTCATGGTATATGTCTGGATTGTTATCAAGCATTGCCATTGATCAGTGGGGATGTACTGACGCAGCCATTTTCGCATCATTTAGACGATCTCAATATTAAAATACAAGCAATTTTTAATTATACTGGTGCTGTAAAGGAAATGATCTGTCAGTTAAAGTATCAACAAGCATTATGGACTGTGCCAATTCTTGGGGCGGTCTTCATCGATCGTGTGGCGCCCATAGAGACAGATACCGCAGTCATCATACCCATGCCCATGCATCACCGACGCAGAAGAAAAAGAGGTTACAATCAAGTCGCAGTACTAGCCGCATGGGTGGCCAATCGATTACACATGACTGTCAACATGAATTTATTGACTCGTAACCGAGATACGGAATTTCAGCATGGGCTGAACAAGCAAGAACGAATCAAGAATGTCAAAGGGTGTTTTACTGTTAAGCAGTATTGCCATCAACCAGTCATTTTATTTGACGATGTGATGACCACAGGATCAAGCCTCAGGGAGGCATGTCGCGTATTAATCAGTGCTGGATATGTCGATATTCGTATCTGGGTTATTGCCGTTGCAGATTTATCAGCAGGGGCATGTGATGCTCGGTAAATTCATGTACGTGAATACTTGAGCTTAGGTATCGGGAGCATCTTGGTCAGGCGTTGAGAGATTTTTCTTATGGGATAAGACAGCCATGATCAATAGTCCGCAACGACATAATAGAACAAAGCTCCTGATATGCTTGCTACAATAGATCAGCGATTGAGATGAACGCATCAAATGAGCACGCTCTTAAGGTGTTCGATCAATACTTGTGGTGCATCAATCATAATCGCATGATACGCATCCGAAATTTCAATATAAGGTATCTCAGGGTGGTGGATTGATAGACCATGTCGCACTGCGTCTGTACATATAGTAGAATGTTCTCCATAAATCAGCACGCACGGCGGAAGTGTTTGGGCTGGTGAGTCAATGACTGGCGCAGTATTAGCCAACTTAAAAAATAAATTTGGGTCAGTCTGCCAAGTGTAGCCCTGCGGCGTCGATTTGATAGCATGCTGCGCAATATGATCGACAATATAGGCATTGGTCACTGGTTGCTTGGGGATTAAACGAAAACGCTTTAAGATTTCTTTATCACGCGCATAATAGTGAATAGGCTTTGCTTGAGTAATTTGGCGGATAAATGCTTTAGATATCGGTTCATGGACATTAGGCGGATCAAGAAAAACGAGCTGTTTGACCGCAGAAGGGCGCTGCAGAGAAAACCAATACGCTACCCTGGCACCAAAACTAAAACCAATTAAAACAGCATCATGTAATGAAAATGTCTCATAAAGTGCGCTGAGCTCGGATAAAAAATCTTCTGTATGATAAGCATCTCGCCAATCACTTGTGCCGTGACCACTAAAATTCAATGCAATCACAAAATAACGTGCCGAAAGCTGTGGTGCAATGTGTGAGAACCAGTAGGCATTGGCATAGCCTCCATGTAAAAAAATCAGTGCCGGTAGATGGCTATCACCCCAGCATAGGCAGGATAGGCGCTTATCGCCAACATTGAAGCTGCGATTGCTTGGTTGGTGCGCAATTGCATGTGAAAACCACTCAGGCGGTGTCAGCATCTTGTGATCTCAAAAATAGTCATCATAAACGATTCCACCGTTGGATGCTAGTTCACTGCTGGCTGTTTGCCATTGCATTGGGCCGCGATGCATTGACATACGGACATGGCAAGACAAGCGATGAAACGCATAAACAGCTAAAAAGTATTGACCCAAATTTAAAAGATTGGTAGGATCGCACAAAAATACCTTACAAAGATCATGACACACTGTTTTGACGCAGACCCTTACGCTAAAGTCGATGCTAAGGCTAGAAAAGCACAAACAATAATGAGTAATTTACGAAGACAGAGAGGTGACCTACGTAATTCAACATCCGTGGAAGATCTATTATGCAATGCAAGGATTCTGATAGAACAGCTGTCCCACAATGATCTTTATGTTCTAAGGCATCAAAATATCCCGTATGGATTAGATGAAGAGAATCTAAGATCATGTTGCGATATGGCTGAGAAAGAAAGGGAGATTGTCGAATTCAAGCCTGTGTTAAGTATCGAGTTAATAAACAAATTTGGTAAAGCATTACATGAGATCAATGACGAGAAATTGCGCGCGTGCTTCGACATCGCATACGAGCTGACAAGCTGCAGTCCGTACGTTACGCCGCATCTAAAAAACCAGGCCATCATCGCGCAAGCGCTAATAGCACTCAAAGACTATAACCAAGCAGAAGCCGTGCTTAACCAGGTTTTAGACGTGTATCCTCACGATGATTTTTGCTTGTATTGTAAAGCAGAAGTGCTTATCGAAAAGCCTGTTTTCATGTATGGTTTTTTTGGCGATTCAAAAGCAAATCATCTTGCTCAGGCACGTCAAATATTACGTGCATTGATACCAGCC
>DCKN01000005.1:4322-23427 GCA_002320385.1 Proteobacteria bacterium UBA1673 | reverse complement strand
TGGTGGTTTTGGGATCCAGTAGAAAATGCTGCTTTTATGCCATGGTGTCTGATGACTATCTTGATGCATCTATTGCATGATGTAAAATCACAGATATCGATTATGTATATCCGATTCTATTGCATTGTCGCGTATGTATTAACCCTTTTGGGAACATGGATAACGCGCTCGGGGGCCTTTGTAACTGTGCATGGTTTTACAACCTCTGAACAAAGAAGTTATTTTCTTTTGGCAATGACTGTCTTAGCTTTTTTTGCGCCATATTTGACAAGTTGGTTTAAAAAATCAAAACTATGCGTTATTGAACCAGTTGATTCAACCCACACGCAACATTGGTTATGGTGGCATTTCATGAGTATATCATCGGTTTGTTTTGCTGTTTGTATTGGTGTATTTGCGCCATTTCTCTATCAGGCACTCGGCTTTCATAAAATAAGTGTAACTTTGCATTATTATGTGACATCAGTACAACCGCTTATGGTTTTAGTCATACTAAGCATGTTATATTTCGTATCTCCAAGCGTTAATATTTTTCGCATGGGGGCTGTTTATCTCTCGATAAGTACGATTGTACTCTTCATGACGTTGTTATATTTTTCTAATCTGACAGGGCACACTCTGGATTCGGTTCAGTTATTCTATTGGATCTTTCTTCTGTTGTTGTTGTATGGTGTTGTCACAAACCTATCAAATTTTACTGCCAATGGTTATCAGACCGTTACACTTGCTCACGGTCTTATTTATTTTTTGTCTTTTTGCGTGATTATTAATCACTGTTATTCGGTTGATCGTTTGTTACACTTCCATCGCACGGTCAGCTATCAAGATGATCTATTTTCAATTACATTGGTTCCAAAAGAGCGGCGTGATCATGCGAACTATCAAGCGCAAACCATTGCTACCGTACTAAACTATAATCATCGGGAAATACTCTTAAATCCAGAGTTAAGACACTATAAGCTTCGCGCAATCAATAAATCGGTTGCTGATGTTAAGCATTGGCTATTGTATGATATACTTGTATCAGTCACACAAGTTGATCGTGATCATTACGTGATGAGGCTGTATGTTAAGCCTTTGCAGTCATTCTTTTGGCTTTCCGGTACGATCTTGGCACTATTGGCTTTATATCGTGCACTTGTCCTTTTTTATCGTCATGATATGGGAGAATATAATGATTAAGCGCTTTTACGATCTCGTGCTCACAAATATTTTACTTGTTTTATTAACTGTGTACCCCTATACTTGCTGCCCCTCTGATGGAATTGGTCGAAAGACTGGTGTTTGTTTGCGGGCTCTTGATCAAATGGGTGATGTTGATGTTGATAAGACTAAGGGCGTTGTTGTTGTTCATCTATGGGCCAGTTGGTGTGGCTATTGTCGTGCTGAGCACTTATTATGGCGTGACCATCTTGTTAGGTTTGATGGGGTATCATACTACGGCGTTACGTTCAGAGACAAGCCAGCTGTTGCAGAACGTTATTTGGAGACGCAGGGTGATCCATTCGATAGACATCTTTTTCTCAATGCTAAACACGCTAGGAAGATAGGTGCTCGGGTGGTCCCTGATACGCTTGTTTTTGTGGATGGTGTTCTTGTGCAACGATATAGGGGTTTTATGAATAAATCTTCATTTGATGATCAGATGCTGGTCAAGCTTTCGCATACGTCAGAATCTTATGCTGTTTCTAATCAGTGATTAAGTGATGACTTTATCAGCAAAACAACACAAGCAATTTCAGCGTATCGCACAGCAAGTCAAGTGTCCAACGTGTAATGCACAATCTGTTTACGAAAGTGATACTCAAGAATCACTACACATAAGACAAGAGATTCTTCGAGCCATTCACTTAGGATATGATGATCAACAAATACTCATTGATGTTGACAAGGATCGTCATACACATGAAGTGTTGGATCAAGATCTTGCTCCAGTGGTGAATGTACTAGTCGTAGTGGTATTGATCACAACATCTGTCATGCGTTATCGTACGTTACGATTCAGATCTTGTCGGGAAAATTAAATCATAGGTTGGATTGCTTTTATGGCCGTCGTCTCCAGTAACCTCAGCAGTGATCTGAGTATCACTGCTTTTTGTAAATGTGATATCGCCAGAGTTCACGTTTCCTGACTTATGACTGTAGATACATTTTAATGTTGTATCATCTATTTGTTTACAGGTTGCCTCCCAATAAAATGATGTACCAGGATTGTTGTACTTTGAGTAGAGTCCATGTGCAGTAAAACCCTGACCTTGTGGTGAAAATACCAAATACCCAGGTGTTTCCTCTTTTGTGTTTTTGTATAATGTTGGTTGTCTCTCAAACGCAAATGCGGTAGATGAGACGAATGCTAGAAATAAAATGTAACTTTTCATGAGTTTCCCGTAATGACTTTATTAACAATATCTTAATAATGCGTTCTTATAGCGCTGTTGTCAATTATTTATAGAAATCAACTATGTTCATTTATGTTTCTCATATTCGCGCCAATGTATCTTTGTCTTGGTCTAATGATTGGTGTTGCTTGCGTTGTTTTTAATTCGTACCAATGACTCATCCATCCTGACGTTCGTGCCAATGAAAAGATTAGTGTGAAACAGTTATTATGGATATTGAATGCCCTTTGCACAATTCCTGAGTAGTAATCACAGTTTGCATAGAGTTTGTGCGAAACAAAGTAAGGGTCACTCAACGCATGGCGCTCGAGGTCCTTTGCAAGTTTGAATAGTGGATGATCATTTTTTTTACTGAGGACCTTATCGCACAGTGCCTTCATAATAGATGATCGAGGGTCTTTGTTTTTGTAAACTCGATGTCCAAATCCCATAAGTCTAAATGGATCCGTTTTTGATTTTGCTCTTTGAATATATTCAGGTATCCTATCGCTGGTTTTTATTTCTTCAAGCATATTCATACAAGCTTCGTTTGCCCCGCCGTGAAGTGGGCCCCACAATGCGGTTATTGCTGATGCGATACCAGCGTAGGCATTGGTTCCAGTTGAGCTTGTTACGCGCATGGTGCATGTTGATGCATTCTGCTCATGCTCTGAATGTAATATGAATAGTGCATCAAATACCTCCTCGGCTAATTTATCTGGGATTTCTCCTGTTAGCATATAAAGGTAATTTGCTGCATAGCTGAGGTTTCTTTTTGGCTTTATCGGAGATAGCCCGTCGTGATGTCTCTGACACATTGCAACTAATGTCGGCATTTGAGCAATGATCTTAATAGCTGTCTGGTAATGTTCATTTGTCTCTTCATGTTGACCTGATAATGAAGCGATTAAAGTTAATAACATACCCATTGGATGTGTATCTTGAGGTAGACTTTTAATAATTGCGTAGGCGTGTTCTGGAATATTATGTGATTTTTGGATTTGTTCAACAAACTCAGATTTTTCTTCTTTTGAGGGTAACTCACCGTTGAGAAGAAGATAAATCACTGTTTCGAAATCGTGATGTTTAGCAAGTTGTTCAATTGGATATCCACGTAGTAGTAGCAATCCTTGTTCACCATCAATGTAGCAGATTGCGGATTCGCAAAATGAGGTATGTTTGAGTCCTAGGTCATGGAAATAATATGGTTCATCGAACTGATTAATATTAATGACATCATTGCCGAGTGTTGCCTTTTCTACCGGAAATTTCTCTAAATTCATCGTTCTGCTCATGTTGATAATCCATTTCTAACCCTTTGATTATAGCAAATGCTGAAAAATTGTATGTTTTTTTCTATTTTTTTTTAAATGGCCGTCATTGGATCTGAATTTTTTTCTTATTTTAAAAAAATCCTGCACGATTAACAAATTGAACCTATACCATGGTTGCATTTGTAATTATGGAGGAATCAATGCGTTTTATTTCATCATTTCTAAACTGGTTAACTTTTGATACTGTTCAATCAATGCGTGTCACCCCAAAGGTTGCTCTTGTTCCAGTTCGTGCTAGACGAATTACCAAGAAAAAATCAACTTATGTGCAGCATTTTTAATTATTGATACGGTTTGACAACAACCATAATGATGATACAAATTAGAAGGACAGACGGGATCTCGTTGAATGGGATGTAATACTTCCTTGTGAACTCGTTTTTATCTTTTCTAAATTGTAGCATATGCCATGTGCACCGTGCCTGAAACGCGATTAGTAGAGCAATTGCCGCCATTTTTACAAAAAACCAACGGTTCGCAAGGTAGACGTCGGCATTTAAATAAAACAAGCTTCCACCAGTTAGTAGCACTGCAGATAGGGCTGGCAGCATGATAATGTTGTGAAGTTTTCTCTCCATGACCTTAAATCGCTCGTTTGAGATTGAGTCCGAAGCTTCGCTATGGTAGACATAAAGTCTTGGTAAATAAAATAGACCAGCAAACCAGCAGATAATACTGATTAGATGAAATGCCTTGAGCCATAGATAGATCATTGTATTTTTGTGTTAGGAATAGCCTATTTTATCATTATCTTGTGAATTTAAGCAAACTAAACCAGGATCGTATTTGAGGTTCTTTATTATTGCGTATTTTTTTCTGTTTTGCTGTATTCTTTAATGATTTACTTTTGAGTTCTGCAGAGGGGGGCTTTGCGACGGTGCTGTGGCTTGATAGATATGGATTGAGATATTGCCAGGTTGCAACTGATGACAGTACTGATAACGTGATAACTGGAGCAAAATAACAGCATGCGGAAACAAACAATAGACTGAAAAGTATCGCTGGTAGAACCGTATTGAGACATAGCTCTAAGTAGGATCTCATCAGTGCGTTTGTAAAATTTACTATCACTCCAGATTCTATCGGCTGTTTTTTTCTTGCTTGTGGTTTGGGTTGTGGGATATTGCAAGGATTATATATTTCTTCATCAGATAACTGCGTAAGGCGTTTACCTTGACAATGATTGCTGTATAAGCCTTTGACCGCTGAGCAGGTATTGATGACATGTTTTGGTAAAACAGCGTTGAAATGCGTGTTATTGTAATTGACAATATAAGCAGGAATCGATTGTCCATCTTTTATTTCGTGGTCGTTTGCATGTTCTGGCCCTATCCATGCGATGGTGTTTGGAGTCATTTGATTTAGGATTTCTGAATCGTTGTCTTGTTCGATGACTGTATTGTAACCATGCAGTGCTTTGATCGACTCTGCGTAAGATGATCCATCAGCGTTGAAAGGACCTTTTAGAGAGTAATTAATATCTAGTTTCAATAGCTCAACGGCTACTTGATTCATGGCATCAGCACCGAAAAACGATCTAAATGATGGTGAGTTATCCGTTCCACATCCGTTACTATAACGCGTGCATAGTACTTTTTTAGATATATCCATCTTGATATCACAGGCTAGCTCGATTAGCTGATCATCCACGTCAAATAGGTTGCTCAGAGTTTTTTGTGATTGTTCATGCACACTGATGAAAGGCTCATCTGTGTTGATTCTTGAGTAAAGCATGAAATAAAATCTGATTATAGGTGCTATGATTGCTTCACAATCTTTGAAACTGAAGTCAGGCTTTGCAACTTTCTCTTTAATTTTCTGCATGACAGATTGTGTGCTATGTCCTTGCTTCATGATAATGGTGTCATGTGGATAGTAATGATTCCAGGCAATGACAAACTCGCTCAAGTCGATATTGTATTTACTATATGTTCCGTAGAGAATATGGCTTGTAAATATTATGGCTAAGGCATTTGGTCCGCAGGATCCATTGCCGCTGGCTTTAATCAAGATAAAGTCATCGGGTATTTTATCGAGTAGCACAACTGTTCCAGACTTAGTTTTCTGATTCTAATCTAAATATTGATTATTTTCAATAATACTGTCAGTTTTCATGACTGTGTGTGTTATCGGATCAAATTGTTAATGTTAAGAATTAATGCATCAACTTGCTCAAGTGTGGTGTCATGTGCCAGTGATATGCGTAAGGCAGTTTCTTGCTGTTGCAGTGTGTGACCAATTGCGTTCAGTACGTGTGAATAACTACTTGACTGGCATGCAGAGTGACTAGATAGACAAAATGTTTGCTTGAGCTTTTCGAGCGCATTCAAATCGACGGTTGGTAGGCAGATATGGATAAGTTGTTTTGCACTTTTGTGTTTATCGCTGTTCCATGATATTTTCTTGTGCAGTTTGTTGATAAAGCGTTGTCTTAATTCTTTATAATGTTGTTCATGATCCAAATGGTGGTTATGAAATAAGTCGATGGCTTTGACAAATCCAGCGATTAGAAATAATGACATTGTGCCTGATCTTGCAGCGGATTGTTGTCCGCCACCATGGATTATGGGTTTAATTTTTCTTTTCGGCTTATCACCTAGAAAGAGTGCACCGATACCCTGTGGACCATAGCATTTGTGTGCTGAAAAACTTGCTGCAGTAACCGTGTCGGGTAAGCGCATCGATGTTTTACCGATGGTTTGAGCGCAATCAAGGTGTAGCATTATGCCTTTTTTGTAACAGATTTGACCTATCTTATCGATGTCCTGAATGCATCCAAGTTCGTTGTGGACATGCGTAATTGATACTAATATGGTATCCTTTTGTATCGATTTTTCTAGATCTTCCATTGCAATCAGACCATTGTTTCTCACCGGCAAAAGCGTAATTTTAAACCCTTCTTGTTTCAGCTTCTCGAAAGTTGCTAAACTTGCTTTGTGTTCTGTATTGGTTGATATGATATGCATACCGCATTGTCGGTACTGTTGACATAAACCTTGTAGTGCAAGGTTGATTGATTCCGTTGCTCCGCTAGTCCAAATGATACGTCCTGATTTTTTACCGAGATAGCTTAGAAATTTTGTTTCAAATTGTTTGATTTCGTTTTGGCAGATAATCCCTTTGTAGTGGGTAGCACTCGCGTTCGCGTTTAATTGCGAATCTTCTAGGTAATGTACCATTGTTTTAATAACTTCAGGATGGCATGCGGTTGAAGCCATGTGGTCGAAATAGTGGTGCATCGATACTACGCTTTTTTGATTATTGTAACATATTTTGTATGATAACGCCATTGTTGAGCTTTTTTTATGCGGCCATGGTATAATCGTGACGATGATTTTTTTTAAATATAATGTTAAAAATCAATAATATAATCGGTTAATTATTTGAGAGGTCGCCGTTGCCTACTATATCATAACTCGTGTTTTATTTTCGGGGTATTCGGTGCTTATTAAAACGCTAAAACAAGTATACAACGATCCTGTTGCGTTTATTGGCGATTTAATTCAATTTGGAGACCCATATGGTGTTAAGCTTCTAACGATAAGACTTTACTGTTTTTCGGAATCTTATCTTTTTCGTGTTAACGATCGTCTTGCGTTATCATTATTAAAAAAGACCCTCGAGTATACTGAATCAAAGTCTTCTGAACTATTATCCAGAGCACTCTTTCAGAAGTCTCAACCAAAGTTAACTTTTTCTAATATGGATCCGTTTAGCATGCAATACATTCGGGCTATCGGGTTAGCTTGTTCAACCCAGTATCAGATTAATTGTGGGATTGCTCTTTTAAATGCTACTATTAATTCAATCGGCCTTCTGTCCGAACATAACCATGATGAATTGATTTCAAACGACTTGACGCGGACTTGTAATCTCAATCATAATTTAGTGTAGTCAGCAGTTAAGTTATCTATTCTACAAAGTTATATATCGAGCACTATTGTTAACTTTCGCCGAAAATCATTGAGTATATCAAATCTTCTTGAGCGTCAACAGTGCAAAGAATGGTATGCAGCTCTTGTCCTAGATGCGTCTAATAAAGTTGCGTCTCAGGGTCCACAATGGACTTATGATTATTCTAGTTTTCACCAGTTTAGCCGTCGATTTTTAGATTTCAACGACCTTTTTGTGCGCAATGCAATGAGAAGTAAAATGTCTGATCTTTTGAAGATCCTCAGTGAAAATCCACAGAAATTGTTGAGTCTGAGATTTTGCGATCTTGCAAGTATTTTTGATTTTGAATCTCAAAATGAATGATTGCTAAATATTAGCTCACTTATGAAAGAGTCTATAGATGTTGTTCATTTGCTTGAGAGTCAATCACTGCGTATCGATACGCTTTATAATAAGGAAAGGAAGTCACCTGTTGCTCAGAATAACAGTACAAATTATATCGACTTGCCATGGTTAGTTGACCGCTCTAAGTTCTGTATTTATTCTTTAACCGGTAAGCGATTTTATATTCTTCGACTTTTAGTTTGCTTGCTTTCTTTAGTCTTATCTCAATGTGCACTGTTTTTAACTTATAAGCCCACAGTTGCACTTATTGTCTATCTTGGCTTGCAGATTTACTCGATTGTATTACCCATATTGTTCACTTTTTCGTTTTTTATTATGACTTGTGTTCATTTAAAGATGTTTCATGTTTTTGCCCAGCAGGCGATGCTAGATCATGTCATTACTTCAAATTCTCATGATGATCCGTCCTTTTCTTATCACTTTTCAGATGTTTTACGATCTTCGGTTCATACTGTATTTTTATCTTTTCGCTCGCTATTTAATATTTTTGCGTCAAACTTCAACTATCTTAAAACTAATTATTTTCTACAGACTGTTTGTCAAGCGCTGAGATCAGACACTTTAATTACCAATAGCGATCAATCAAGTCATTACTGTGGTTATGTTGATGTCTCATTGACTGAACCTTATGCTCCGAGTGATAATATCTCTGTCTTTGAACGATGTGGTTTATGATGTGAATCAATCTTTATGGTTGTTTCAGGAAGCATAAGTCGTTATAATTTTTACCTTATCAATAACTACAGAGGTGCCAATGGACCAATATCTGCAATTGTGTGAACGAATCATTAACCATGGTGAGTGGGTTACCAATCCCCGAACTGGTAAACGTTGTTTAACTGTTATTAACGCAGATTTGAGCTATGATGTAAGCTTGTCAACTTTTCCTTTGGTCACTACACGAAAAAGTTATTGGAAGTCTGCTGTGGCAGAGATATTAGGTTATATACGCGGGTATCGTAATGCTGAGCAATTTCGATCATTGGGAACGAAAACCTGGGATTTGAATGCCAATGCCAATGAAGCGTGGCT
Source organism: Proteobacteria bacterium UBA1673 (assembly GCA_002320385.1). Taxonomy (GTDB): domain Bacteria; phylum Pseudomonadota; class Gammaproteobacteria; order Comchoanobacterales; family Comchoanobacteraceae; genus UBA7916. Next base: position 14,384 of record DCKN01000005.1, on the reverse strand, counting down.
TGCCAATCCTAATCGTCGTGGTGTTGACGATATGGGGCTGGTTTATGGTGCAATAGGACGAGCCTTTCCACGGCCTCTGGGTGGTGATTTAGATCTTTTATCAAAAATTTATCATGATCTTAGAAATGGTATTGATGATAGGGCTGAAATTTATACTTTTTATCATCCTGGGGCATTTGATATGGGATGTTTGCGTCCCTGTCTTTATTCGCATCATTTTTCTTTAGTGGGAGATCAACTTTTTTTAAATAGCACCCAACGATCTTGTGACGTTCCATTGGGTCTCAATTTCAATATGGTTCAGGTGTATGTCTTTCTGGCACTTATGGCACAAATTACTGGTAAAAAACCAGCAATGGCGTATCACAAAATAGTAAATTGCCATATCTATGAGGACCAGCTTGAACTGATGAAGTTGCAGTGTTCTCGTAAGCCATTTTCTTCTCCAGTTATGCGTATTAATCCACAAATTAAAACACTGGAAGATTTAGAGACTTGGGTTTCACTTGATGACTTTGAGGTCGAAAACTATCATCATCATGATGCGATCAAATATCCATTCACAGTTTAGAGCATAAAAACTTGGATTCTTAACACACAGTGGGTTGACTGTCATTACGTTATAATGTATCATAGCATTATTATCTAATTAATATATGCTATGAGAAAAACCAATGTCATCATCCATTCGATACGATCAGCATGCATGTTTTTCGAACGCGAGTTACTTTATTTGGTTGATAATAGCCTCAATTTCAGTGATCAATCGACGCTATTTGAGACTTTTCGTGCCACTATTACACTTGCTATGGTCTCGGCAATACTCATGTTTCTTGAGCATATACCCTGTTGTTGTGTGGTCGCTGAGCTATTGGTCTTAACGTTGGTACTTCGCTTGTGTTCTAGTTCATCCTGTGAATCTCAGCCATCATTGAATAGTGGACGAATCCATCTTATTTTAAGTGTTGTCACAGGTTTCATGGTCTGCATGATTTATCGATTTTTTGTTGTACCATTTCAGCATTTTCATATGATGTCAACAACGTTTTTTCTGATGATGAGTATGGGCTATGTGGCTTGTTGGATTCGTCTTTTAAATGCGTTTTGGCACTTTTGTAGTCAGAGACGCACAATATAAATTTATTTAAATTTTTCTCGTCATCTTTTTTTATCTGACATACTTCTGTTCAGTACGCCATGAATGAAATTCGCTTCGTCTTTTGTTAGAGACATACGAAAAAATATTTGCCTCAGCTTTGTTGTGTCACTTTCTGATTTATCTGGGTTTTTATGAAAGGCAACTTGTGCAAGCGTCTGGGTTAATGCTTCAATTTGCCCATGCGTTGCTGTTTGTTGAGCACCATTGCTTTTTATGTCTTTTTCTGTTGTATGATTTTGATTCACCATAAAACATACGAGTTGAACGCAAGACGCCAAGTTAAGAGACGAGAATTCAGGGTTTGTTGGAACGATTATTTGTTTATGGCATTGGCCAATCTCGCAGTTATCAAGACCATTTTGTTCATTGCCAAATACTAATCCAATTCGACTCTCGGTGCTCAACGATTGCATGATTTTTGGTATTTTGGTTAGGTAGCAGGATGGTGGTCCTTTATTGCTTCTTACCCGGGCACTCGTTCCCCAAACAAAGTCACAATCTCTGATTGCGTCTTCAAGTTTGTCATAATGTTGTGCATTGAATAGTATATCTTCGGCACCACTTGATCTTCTGTAAGCTACGTCATCTTTTTCGTTGGTTGTATTAACTAGCCTAAGGTCGTTAATTCCCATTGTTTTCATTGCTCTTGCGCATGCCCCGATGTTCCCAGGGTGCGTTGTGCGCACTAGTATGACACTGATATGGTGCTGATGCATTTTATACTTTCCTTAGTCTTCGACGTTGCCAATAGATGTTGGCGCATAGCTCTCCAATGAGGATAATTACGATTGATGTTGTGGGTCCAATGTTAGACTTAGTGAATTGTATTTGATTGTGTTTATAAATTTTTGTCTTTAGGGTGGTATTTTGGTTGTATGCGCTTTGTTGCACCACTTTTCCTTGCGAATCGATGTGTGATGATGGTCCGCGGTTTAAAACCAGTAATAACGGTTTTGATGACTCGAGTGCTCTCATTTTAGCGGCTCGAATGAACATTGGTTGGAGTAAGGATTCTCTATACCAGGTGTTTTCAGCGATAACGACGATGGCGTCTGCTTTATCTGTATCAGTGCGATTTGCAATAGGAAAAAATAAATCGTAACAGATCATCGGGTAAAAGGTATAGTTCCTATACTGAATAAGATCGTGTTGTTGCCTGATTTGATGTGTTGCTTCGCGATGGGCCGAGTAGTAGCCAAAGTGTTTCATGATCCAATCGGGTAGAGGGAAATACTCTCCAAATGGAACTAGATGTTCTTTTTGGTAAGACCCATGTACCTGATTTGTGCCGATCATCATCGGTATGAACTGACTACCGGTATGATAATTAACACCAATGAGACTGTTTTTAAGAAAGGTCATTTTTCGAAATTCAGAAATAGACATTTCTTTAGCGGTAAAGCTTAATGCGCCCTCAGAGCTTATATTCAGGGTGCTTTGTTTCGAGGGGTGAATTTTGTGTAGATAATCTTCCCAGTCGAGGTATGCGTTTCGTTGGTGCAGGTGATTGTGGTTGTTTTGCATTAAATGCACATTTAATTCACTGGTATTTTTGATATTTTTTACTTGTGAAAATTGAATCAATGAATCTGCGATAAGCGTTAGTATGATCATGCCGCATAGGGGTATTGTCCATACAGCGTCTTTTTCGAATCGGCCCAATAGAACATTAACAATCATTTCAATGATCTTTAAGCATAAATAGCCTGTGATAAAAAAACCTGATAGTGGAAGCATGTAACCGAACAAGCTGATATTAAAACTGTGGTTTGACCAAAGTAGCCATGGCGTTGCTACCATTGTGTGCAATCGAATATAATCTGCGATGATTAAAAGGCAGCTTAATGATAACGAAAATTTATAATATCGATTGAGATAATGATAAATACTGCTTGGTATGCAAAATAGACATGCGATTATCCCTGATCCTATGCATAAGCATAGCGATGCGACGGTAGTGCTTATATGTAAAAAATCGATGAGACAATAAATTAACCAGTAGCTACTAGCTAGTAAATAAGATACGAATAGTACCCAATGCGATATTAACTGGCTGATAACAGTATTATGTTTGATCTTTAGAAGGTATATGACTAAAAGTAAACCAATAACCGTGTAAAGATAATGCTCATATGCGAGTGAGTAAGCAGCAAACAGTGCTGCGATCACGTGTAATGCGATATAGCGTAGCACTCGGCTACTCATTGTGAACCAGCATTTGATAGTCTGTTCTAATGATGGAGCGGCTTGCTGCTGGGTTATGATCTTATCGCTTGTTCTTTGCATTTGTACTTGAGAGCTTTGCAATGATGAGATCTGTTTTTTTCTCTTGTTTTACTGTCGCTTTTGCTTCGTTAAGGATTAATATTCCTGCAGCAGCAGAGCAAAAATGTAAATCTCTTCCGTAGAAATAATCAAATGATCCAGATGCTTGATAAGCAAGACTAAGCGATAAGCAGCCAATATTTCTTATTTGATTACACAAGAGAGGCTGTTTCGATCTCTCTTGTAACGAAGTAGCCATTTCGGAGTAGGGGATCTCTCCATAGATGCCAATGAGTGCCTCATTGTCAGGATGAATCGGGCGTGATCTAAGTATTCTTCCGTCAAAAAAAGCGCCTTGTCCTAGCATCGCAGTATAGACATTATCGGTTATTGGTTCATAGATAATGCCCATCACACATTCGCGGTCATGGTATAGCGCTATGGAGATTGCGCAGACTGGAATTCCGGCCATGAGATTATCGATACCGTCTAATGGATCAATCACCCATGTATACTGTTCCTCGATGATGGGAAGGGTACTTTTGTGCATGCCGCTTTGGCGAGAAAGTATGTGATGCTCGGGATAAAGTTCTTGCAATCGACTGATGATGCTCTCATCTATGTGCTTGACCAAACTGTTATGCTTTTTGCCAGAGTCATCTTTGGTAATCTTGATACGGTCTATTCGGTCTACATTTTGTAATACGGTTTTTCCTTCCTGTCTGAGTTGCATGAGTGCTGCGTTTTGGAAAGCCTTCATGTGCTCTCTCCTGTTATTATTGTAAGTTGATCTCGTGATTGTTTTTTTAGTCCAAGGACTACTGCAAGTGCCCCGGCTACATAGATACTTGAATAGGTTCCGACGATGATACCGATGGTGAGCGCTGCAGAAAATCCAAATAGGGATTCTCCACCAAAGAATAGGAGCGCTAAAACAGCTAGAAGCGTCAACATGGATGTGATAATTGTTCTTGATAGTGTTTCGTTGATTGATAAGTCAACGATGGTTTCGGTTGTTTTATTAGGATGGAGGTTAAAATTTTCTCTTATCCTATCATAGACCACGATGGTGTCGTTTAGTGAATAGCCAAGTACTGTTAATACGCCTGCTAAACTGATCAGATCAAATTCTATGCCCAGGCACGAGAAAATGCCCAATGTGATGATTGGGTCGTGCAGCAAGGCAACGATGGCGGCAATTCCAAATCGGTATTCAAACCGCACAGCGATATATAACATGGTAAGCAATAGTGCAAAGATTATTGCATTCAGTCCGTTTAGCAACAATTCGTGCCCAACTTGTGGCCCGATGATTTCAACTTGGCTGAGTTGAGCATCTGGGTACTTTTTTGTAAGCTCAGCTTCCATGGCTTGTTGTAGATCTTTACGATCGTCGTTTGGTACTCTTAGTAAAAGATTTTTTGATCCACCGAGTGATTGAATCGTCATATTGGGAGATACTTTTGCAAGATTTTCTCTAATTTCAGCTAAATCGTGCGCTTGTGTGAAATTGATTTCCATTTGCGTACCGCCTGTAAATTCAAGCCCCATATGGATGCCATTTACGAAAATAGACACAAGCGATAATATCATCACGACCAGAGAGAGAATAAATGTTTTATTTCTAAAACTCATGAAAGGGATATTGGTTTGATGACTAAAAAATTCCATGATTATATTCCAATTGCAGCATTTACATTACTGATGCGGTGTTGTACCGCTCCCGTCATAATTCTTGTTGCATACACAGAACTGAGCATTGAACAAATTAAGCCGATGATTAGCGTGATTGCAAACCCTTTGATCATGCCAGATCCGAGTCCGTAGAGTACGATCGAGACGATAAATGTTGTGATATTGGCATCTAAAATTGTTGCAAAAGCTTTGTCATAACCGTAAGCAATTGCGCTCATTGTTGGTGTACCAGATCTAAGTTCTTCTCGAATGCGCTCATTGATTAAAACGTTTGCGTCAACTGCCATTCCAACAGTGAGCACAATAGCAGCCATTGCAGGCAGCGACATGGTTGCATCAAGCAAGCTTAAGCAGGTAACGATTAACACAAGATTGTAAAGTAACCCGAGATTGGCAATGATCCCGAAGAGACGATAGTAAACCGTCATAAATACAACAACCACACCAAGCCCAACAGCGATGGAGAAAACGCCTTTCTGGATGTTATCTTCCCCAAGACTTGGGCCGACAGTAGTCTCATGGACAATATCGATAGGTGCTGCTAGCGAGCCAGATCTGAGTAGTAGCGCTAGAGTCTCTGCCTCTTCGAATGATCGCATCCCTTCAATAATGAATGACCCTCGCAGTGGTTGTTTTATTCTAGGGAAACTTAAAATGGTTTTTTGAACTTGTTTCTTTTTGGTTTCAGCATTGTTGATTGTTTCGTGATAGACGATTGCCAGACTTTTTCCGGTGTTTTCTGCAGTGGCGGCGTAGAATCCTTCCTCAGCACTGCCACCATTCAATTGTATTTGGATGATGGGTCGACCTTGATCGCTTGTTGCAACTGCGAAGGTGATTGAGTCACCGTTGAGAATGGCGTCTTTTTCAAGCCACAAAGCATGGCCATCCTTCGTGTTGAGTAGAATATCGTCGGCAGAATTTTTGTTGTTTGGATCATAAGATGAAACGATATGGAAACTGAGCGTTGCAGTATTTCCAATGATTGCTTTTGCACGCTGCATGTCTTGAATACCGGGTAAATCAATATTGATGTGTCTGGACCCTTGTTTTTGAATAACGGCCTCGCTCAATCCAAGTTCGTTGACTCGCTTGTGAATACTTTCAAGTGTTCTTTGCATGATGTATTCTTGTTTATCTGACATCGATTGTGCTTCGGCGATAATGTCGACCTTAGAACCCTGAGCGGTTGCTTTGGCAAAGCGCTGTTTGTTGATGACGTTTGCAGCTGCAATCGCTTTGTCTGCGTTTTCGAATGTTAGACTAACGCCATTATTGATCTTTGTCGCTCTGTCGTAGTCAAGTTCTTGATTGTGGATTTTTTTGATAAGGTCTTGAGCATTGTCTTGCCCACTAGCGAGTGTACTGCTTTCAACGTCTACGTTTAGTGTAAGATGCACACCGCCGCGCAAATCGAGTCCCAGTTTCATTGGTGTCGCACCAAAAAATTTAAGCCATGACGGGTAATTTGCTTGAAGATTAGGACTCGCAGACAACGTTTTTGCGTAGACACTGTTGATGAAATCACGTGCTTGCATCTGTTGGTCAACGCTTTTGAACATGATGACAGCCTGTTGGTTATCAGGTGTTGGGACAACCTTCGTGTTTTTAAACTGGATGGGGTTATCACTAATTATTGTATTGAGTTGTTCTGTGCTAACCGATTTTTCACTGGTTTTCTCAATTACGCTCAGAACAGGCGCGTCAGGATAGAAGTTAACGGTTGTGTAGGCTGCCCCAATGATGGCAGTCACGATGAGAAATACGTAATGAGCATAGGTGCGCGCGTAATACATTCATGGTCCTTATCATTCATTTACCGAGGGTCGGACTCGAACCGACACAGTGTTACCACTATCAGATTTTGAATCTGACGCGTCTACCAGTTTCGCCACCCCGGCATAATGACGTGTATTGTACGTTATTTTGTGTTTTTATTAAAGACTATTGAGGCTTTTTCTTTGAAAAACACTTATAAAGTTTCAATCGCTTTGTGCGTATTTTTTTCGTTGGCTTGTTTGTGATCGGTCAATTTTGATTCGATGCTATCAATGATTTGTCTGAGTGATTTAGTGCAGATGACTGGTTTAACTTTTACAACCCAAATATGCTTAATGTGTTTGTGTTGTGATAGTTTTACGGCATCTTTTTCGCTAATCATGATGTCTTTGCCATTGTCTTCTAGTTCTTTTTCACTGATAACATCATGATCTGGTAAATTAGTTGTTTCGATCATCAATGCATGTGCTCTGAGTAAATTAAAAAAACCTTGTGCATTTCCTAAGGCGCAAATGGCACGATAAGGTTTATCTTTTGGGAAATCGTTCATACTAAAAGTTTGTTGGCCATCCAATCGGTCGATGCTGCACACTTCATAATGCATTGTTCTTTCACGATCATGTACTTGAGATGGTTTGTCATTTCCGACCAGATTGATGGTGTGTGTACATTGATCGACCCTCGATTCACGCTCTCTCAAAGGACCTGCTGGTAATAGGCACTTATTTCCGAGTGCTTGTTCGGAAGATACGGCAATCTCAATATCTCGATAAAAATCGTATCGCTGTAGACCGTCATCGGATAAAATCAGTTGACAGTCTGCTTCACAAAGCAGTTTTGCAGCACGATTCCGGTCACTACTGACACCAATTAAACATTTGCATTGATTCCACATCATGCATGCTTCGTCACCAATGATTGCTGGATCCATTTGGTGATTGACAAGAATCGTGGTTTTTGGATAGCGTCTTTTGTAGCCTCTTGTGATGATGCCAACTTTGTAGCCGCGCTGGGTTAAGATTTTTGCAAGTGCAATGACCAAGGTTGTTTTGCCATTACCTCCAACGCTGATGTTGCCAACGACAATAACTGGGATCGGTAGTTTGACTTGCCTGGTAGTGAGTATGGCTCGACGTATTTTACAAATGAAGAAGAAAATCCAGCTTAGCGGTATTAAAAGAAGATGTGCTGGTGTGATTCGAGACCATAGGTAATCTACACATTTGACAACAGCGACTCTCATTACAATCTCCCTAATATTCTGGCGATATCGTTATAGGTGATCATCGCACACAAGCCGATGAGTATTGCGAATGTGTAACGATCGATTCGCTCTTGAGTTGTCCATGATAGTCGGGAGCCTTTGATTGATTCTATCGTTAAAACCATGATTTTCCCACCGTCAAATACTGGGATAGGCAGCATATTTATAAAAGCAAGACTGATATTGACAATTGCAGTCCAGTGTAGAAGCATCACAAAGTTCTGAACACTGAGAAGATTAGCTGTCTGAGCAAGGATTACCACTGGCCCACCTAATGTTTGCAATGGTAGTATGCCACGTACCAGTAAGTAGATAGTTGCTGCTTGGATGAGTATGTATTGATAGGTTTCGACGAGTGCTTGCCACAATGCACTGATTGGGTTGAATGCCAAAAAACCGTATTGGCTGGGATCTCTGGTAGCATTTTTTATTTTTATGCCAGCGTAGCCATATCTCACAATAGTGCCTCGGTCCTCTATCGTTAATTCACGTTGTATGACCTGTCCGTTTCTTATGATCGTAAGGCGAACTTTTGAATTAGGATTTTCTTTGATAGTATTGATTAGCTCGTAAGCGTATTCAATTGGTTGATCATTGATATGTGTGATTTGGTCTTTTGATTGTAGTCCTGCGGAATAAGCAGGGGATGTTGGTTCGACTTTAAGAATGATCGCTGGCCAATCCTCTACAGCCGGAACAATGCCGTAACTTTGCAAAATACCTTTATTATTCACAAAAGTGATCAAATGGCCTTGGACTTTTTGTAGACGAACACGTTTCTGATCTCGCTCAACAACCATGTTGATCGGAAATCCGGTTGTTTTTGAGGTGATAATTGGTAGCGCGACATCCCGCCATGTTGTGACTTCGTTGTTGTTTATCTCTTTGATAATATCACCAGATTGTAAGCCCGATATTTCTGCAAGGCTGCTTGGGTTAATTTTACCAACGCGTGTTATTTTGTATTCATAACCAATGATGTTACAGCAGTAAAACAGAAAAATTGCCAGTATTGCGTTCATCATCACACCGCCTAACATTATCCAAACTTTTTTACGGTAGGATAGATTGAGAAATTGATTTATTTTTCTTTTCTTGTTGCTGCACAAATCAACATAGCCACCAATCGGCCAAAGTCTGAGTTGCCACTTTGTCTTATTTTTGTCAGATTTCTGAAATAAGAGACGACCAAAGCCAACACATACAGCATCCGCATTGATGCCGACCTGTTTTGCACAGTAGTAGTGTCCAATTTCGTGCAGTATGATAATGATGCTTATGATTGCTAAGCTGCCCAATATAGAGGCAGCACCCCACAGCACAGACAATAAAGTTTCGAGCACTTGTCAGTCCAAATGAATGGTAATTCTATATTGCCACGTTTGGTATTGAAAATCTAGGATATTACTCTTCCTCTTTTCGATCATCAAAAAAGTTGATCAAGGTAGATGAGCGGTTCGGGTGTCGAAGTTTCCGGAGCGCTTTGGCTTCTATTTGTCGAATTCGTTCTCTCGTAACGTCAAATTGTTTGCCAACCTCTTCAAGGGTATGATCGGTGTTCATTCTGATACCAAATCGCATGCGAAGTACTTTCGCTTCTCTTTGAGATAGTGTCGTTAGAACCTCTTCGATTGCATCTTCTAGACTAAACTGGGTTGCGGCATCGATTGGCTGGCTGCCTCTTGGATCTGGAATGAAGTCACCGACGCTCGAGCTGTCATCATCATCACCAATAGGAGTTTCTGTAGAGACAGGCTCTTTGGCTATTTTTTGAACTTTGCGGATTTTATCGACGGTCATATCCATTAGCTCAGCAAGTTCCTCTTGAGAAGGCTCTTTTCCAGTTTCTTGTAAAATTTGTCGCGTTACCCGGTTCATTTTATTGATTGTTTCAATCATG